>JADGBM010000021.1 GCA_015231515.1 Desulfobulbaceae bacterium | reverse complement strand
GGTCAGCTTAGATGTCACGCCCTTTCAGGGCTATCTGTACTATTCCAGTCCCCAGGACGTTGCCCTGGGCTGGTATGTTCTGGCCCTTTCAGGGCAAACCGAATATTTACTAAATCCATTACAGCACCTTTTTTGTTTACGGCATCCACCGAACAGTTTAGTTTAGCGCCTCTATTCGTCAGAAACGTATACCCAAGGAATCTACATGTTTTCGTACCAAAAAAACAATCGATATTTTGCCCAGGTGGCTGAAGGCGTTGAGCGCATTGCCGCTATAGAGCTCAGTCAGCTTGGCGCAACAGACGTGAAAGAGTCCTTTCGTGGCCTCTATTTTTCTGCCGACAAGGCCACACTCTATCGTGTTAACCTTTGCAGTCGCCTCTGTTCTCGAATCAGCGCCAGCCTTATTCTCTTTGACTGCCACAGCACGAAATACCTCTACAAAACTGCACTGAACCAGCCGTGGGAACTTTTACTTGATGAGGACAAAAGTTTTGTTATCTCAGCAACTGTTGCCAATAGCAAAATTACACACTCCCAGTATGCTGCTCAAGTCCTGAAAGACGCTATCGTTGACTATTTCAGAAATATCTCCGGCAATCGTCCAAGTATTGAGAAACGGACTCCGGATCTCTGGCTCGATCTTCACATCTCGAAAAACAAGGCAACCATCAGCATTAACACCTCGGGTGAATCGCTGCACCGTCGGGGCTATCGTGAAGAGTCGGTTGAGGCTCCCATGCAGGAGACCCTTGCTGCAACTATCATCAAATTCTCGGGCTGGGATGGCACAAAGCCGATAATCGACCCCATGTGCGGCTCCGGGACGTTGCTCTGCGAAGCCTTAATGCAGCACTCGAATATCCCTGCCAACTTTCTGCGCGATCGTTTCGGATTTGAGGCACTCCCCGATTTTGATGAAAAAATATGGAAGAGTGTCAAGAAAGAGGCGACTGCTTCATATCAGCTAGTGAAGGAAGGTTTAATTCGGGGCAACGATAAAGATAGCCTCGCTATCAGGTCTGCAAAGGCCAACACAAAAAACATACCCGGCGGCAACAAAATCCAGTTTTCAGCCAAGCCATTTCAACAACTACCCGACATCAAAGATTCGGTTATAGTCTGCAACCCACCTTACGGCATCAGGCTTCAGAAAAAAAATGAGGCAGAAGCCCTCATAGAAGAGTTTGGCAATTTCCTTAAACGGCAATGCACTGGCTCCACCGCTTTTATCTACCTGGGAAAGAAAGAACTTCTCAAGTCTGTCGGCCTTAAACCTTCATGGAAGAAACAACTTAAAAACGGTGGGTTAGACGGCGTGCTTGCCAAATTCAATCTGTACTGAGCCCCTAAAATACCTCCACGTATTAGGGCCAAATCACCATTTTTTTTACAGCTGAAGCAGATCCCCTTAAATGGCCTCCCCGTGCTTTGGATCCGCTTGCCGCACCCCTCACTATTTTGAGGCTCCACCATATATTGCAGTTAAACGGCCCGGCAACTCTCCTCTTTTCTCTGCTGTTCTGATTCAGACCCCCAACACATAGGCCTTCAACATCTAACCCGCCTATTCCTGCATATCGGCATAGATGCAACCTACGGGATAATCAAACAGCATAACGGCTTTATCAAGGTCTACAGTGAGGGAGGTTCTGGATAAATGAGAAAGAAAATTTTGTAAACGCGACAATTTGCCACATTGCCACATTGCCACATTGTGGTAACCTTTCGACGTTTAATTCTCATGTTACAGCGCCATTTTGTCGATGCTGCCTGTTTTAAATATTTCACTGACCGGTGACAAGTTCACGGCATGAACTTCTAAAATGACACGTAACATTTTCCAGAGAACTACAGCAAAGCGTTGTGGACTAGGATAAGAAATTCTAGTTCTTTTTAAATATCCAAAAGGAGGATGAAATGTCTGAAACATCAACAAATGAAACAACCAGCATGTCACGACGAAAAGTTTTAGTGGGGACCGGCGCTATAGCAGCAGGAGTAGCGCTGAGCCAGTTTGGCGGCTTTATAAAATCAGCCGGGGCTACAGGCGGTAAAACCGAGAACTGGCCATGGCCTTATAAAAAGCTCGACCCAGCTAAGACGGCAGAACTATGTTACAACGAATGGTATCGTGTTTTTTGTGGCGCAGCTGTTATAAACAGTGTCTTCAGTCAACTGCGTGAGGAAATTGGCGAGCCCTATATCTCATTTCCTTCCGACGCTTTTGTCTTTCTGGAGGGTGGTCAGGTGGGTTGGGGAACTATTTGCGGTTCAGCCGCAGGCGCCAATATCGTAGCTAACCTGATCATTGGTCCTCGTATAGATGGCGCTCATGCGGGCCATCAAATTGCTAACGATATGATGCAGTGGTACTCAGAAGCAGCACTGCCGACTTTTACTCCAAAAGCTCCTAGAATTAGCGCGAAAATACCAACCACTACGAGTGAATCTCCACTCTGTCATATCTCGGTGGGCAAATGGATGAAGGCCGCCAACAAACCGCTTAAGAGTCCTGAAAGAAAAGACCGTTGCGCCAGAGTTGCAGCAAGTACCGCCTATAAGTTGGTGGAGTTGCTTAATGAATGGAAGGAAGGTACCTATGTATCTGAGGCTGATTTTTCCTGTTCTAAAGAGTTCGGAATTACCGGTCAATTCAACTGCACTGAATGCCATGGCGATAATGTGCCTGAGCCACCCAAAGGTTAGAGTTTAATGTAAAGAAGATAATAGTTCGTTGTTATGGGCACTTGGGGGCAACTCCTCCTTGTGCCCTATATAAATTTTTCTCCTTATTAAGGTGAACACTATGTTCGGATTAGGAACAACAGAATTAGTAGTAATCCTGGGTATTGCATTTTTGGTGTTTGGCGGCAAAAGATTACCGGAGCTCGGCGCAGGACTTGGCAAGGGAATTAGTTCCTTTAAAAAAGGACTACAGGAAGATAAAAATCTCCCGACAGGTGGAGTGGTCGATAAATTAAGTGATAACGGATAAAGAAGACGGGCTCAACAGGAAGATCTGTAGTTGGTACCCTTTTCCAGAAAATAGTCTGCAAGAACACCTCAACAAGACAAGGGGTCAAGCAAGACAAGGGGTCAGCAAGACAAGGGGTCAAGTCCACTTTTGACTTTAGCAAGACAAGGGGTCAAGTCCGCTTTTGACTTTTGCTGGTATAAGATCGCAGAAAGGTCCACTATGTCTTTGCGAACGGAGTGAAGCAATCCAGATGTTACTTGGTTTTGGCACCATGTTTCTGGACTGCCGCGTCGCTTCGCTCCTCGCAGTGACGGAGAGAGTGCGTAGGTGAAGACCCTTGCAACGCGCTGTTCTCTGTGCTCTCTGTGCCCTCTGTGGTAAAAAAACAAGCTTTTTAGAGATGACAACCGAAAATTGACCACCCCAAGCTATGAATGTAAAAGAAACAATCAGGGACAGAATACCACGATTCTCAAGAAGACATACTCGATTGCTTACATAATCCAACTTAGTTTTGTGACAATAGCATGCTTGCAAAATTCAATTTATACTAAATAGCAAAATCAGTTTCAATCCTGAAATTTATCTCCGATTATTCACAAATATTATGCCCTGTCTTCGCTCGACTGCTTAATCCGTCAGTCATGGAGTATATATTCACTTACGCATTAAGCATTCCTTGGTGCACGATAAACTCTATTACAGTATCAAGGCCTTTTTTTGTCTTAAGATTGGTAAACACGAAAGGTAGCTCACCTCGCATTGTAATTGTGTCGCGCTCCATTACTTCAAGGGAGGCTCCAACCATGGGGGCAAGGTCAATCTTGTTGATGACAAGAAGATCACATCGAGTAATTCCTGGTCCGCCTTTTCGTGGAATTTTCTCACCAGCGGCTACATCAATCACATAAATTGTTAAATCCGCAAGCTCGGGACTAAATGTAGCACTAAGATTATCCCCGCCGCTTTCAACTATGATAAAATCGAGATCAGGAAAGCGCAGGCTCAGCTCGTCGGCTGCCGCCAAGTTCATTGATGCATCCTCTCTGATTGCGGTATGAGGGCAACCACCTGTTTCAACCCCTATGATTCGATCAGGGCTCAACGCTTTCTTTCTGGTTAGAAATTCCGCATCTTCTCGTGTGTAAATATCATTAGTAACCACGGCTATTTGATATGTATCTCGCAGGGCGTGGCATAAAAGTTCAATAAGTGCCGTCTTGCCAGAACCTACAGGACCGCCAATACCAAGACGCAAAGGTTGTCTGTTATTCATCTGATACTCCTCAATATTTTTATGATCGGAAAAGTCTTGTGTGTTGCGTCTCGTGGAAGGCACTCGCCATAGCCAGAGCAGGCGCAGCATAGCCAATTTCATCATCGCTTATGCTAAGCCCTGTCTGTAAGGATTTTTCCACATGGGCAATTGCCCCGGACAGAATTATTTGGCCAGACGTCTGCCCTAAA
Source organism: Desulfobulbaceae bacterium (assembly GCA_015231515.1). Lineage (NCBI taxonomy): Bacteria > Pseudomonadati > Thermodesulfobacteriota > Desulfobulbia > Desulfobulbales > Desulfobulbaceae > Desulfobulbaceae bacterium. Next base: position 31,826 of record JADGBM010000021.1, on the reverse strand, counting down.
GGAACCAGCTTTATCGCTGCTGCAACCTGGTTTTCAAGCCAGGCCCACACATAACCGCAACAGCTATCCTCGAGCGATATCTGCCAACGCACAGCGGCGAGAGCAAAAAGACAAGCAAATGAAGCGTTTTTTTGTAACTGCCATTCACGTGCTTCAGTAAAATCAAGACTTACCAACAGGCGCGCGAGAGCCTTGCCCATATTAGCCTCTTCAAACTGAAATTCAGCAGACTCCCGCATAGCAAATAAATAGTTGTTCCAATAATGTACTGAGTCAATGTCATCATCCAGCCAAGCTTTGTATATCCTTTTCAATATGGGGATATCCGTCCGAGCAAAAGCATTATCAAGAAGGCCAAAAATCCAGGTGGATGTATCATTTTCACATGTCAGCCAACCAGTCTCTACAGCGTACTCCATTCCCCGAGAATAAGCATACCCTCCAACTGGAAGAGATGGACTAGCTAACTGTAGAAGTCGAAGACGTTGAGACACCCCGGGAAAAGAGTTCGTTGTGTTCGGCATAGTTGCTTTTGGCATCAATGGTTATGGCTGCTATTGTTATGATAGGCACCATTCTCAGGTGAAAATGGTGCGGACTCAAGGTGAACTGAGAGCCCTAAGCCAATAAGCATATCGTCAAGAACGTGATCATGCTGGTACGATAGGATGTTTTGGCAAATTTGTGCAGGCGCATGACGATTACCCAAATGGTAGCAGGCCCTTGCAAAAAGATCAGGGTCTTGGCAGGTTGCGACAGAAAGCGCTTCTTTTGCGGCACATACCCTAATTATCCAGCCGTTGTCTGCTTCCAGCATATCACCATCGTGAAGCACAGTGCCACGGGGCAACATCAGTCCAACTTCGTCACCGCTGTCAAGCATGACTCTTTGGGTACACTTTTGGCGCTTTGCGTATTCAAGAGTTACTATTCCATCAGGGACGATATCTTTCTTACCTGAGTCAAGAATCGTATGTATTTTAATCATGGATGCATCCAACTCACCTTCAAGGGTTAAAATAAATAATATCGTTGGGCTAAAGGAAGTACCGTAGCAGGCTCACAAATCAATAACTCGCCATCGGCACGGACCTCATAGGTTTGTGAGTCAACTTCAATGACCGGCAAATAATGGTTGTGTATCATCGAGCTTTTTTTGATAGTCCTGTTGTTGACTGAGGCGATAATTTTCTTCTGGAGCCCGTAGACACTATCAATTTTTGCTTCGACCGCAGCCTTTGAGACAAAACTGACCGAAGATTTATGCTTAGCTCTTCCTAATGCCCCAAACATGTAACGATAATGCACCGGTTGAGGCGTTGGAATTGATGCATTTGGGTCACCCATTGGAGCCATAACGATCATCCCACCCTTAATGATCATGGCGGGTTTTGCACCAAAAAAAGCTGGTTTCCATAAGACTAAATCAGCAAGTTTACCGACTTCAACAGACCCGACTTCATTGCTTATGCCGTGGGCAATGGCTGGGTTAATTGTGTATTTTGCCACATAGCGTTTAGCCCGAAAATTATCATTTCGTGAGCTGTCTTCTGAGAGAACCCCACGCTGCACCTTCATCTTATGAGCAGTTTGCCAGGTTCGACAAATTACCTCACCGACTCGACCCATTGCCTGAGAGTCAGACGCAATCATACTAAATGCCCCTAAATCATGGAGGATATCTTCAGCGGCAATTGTTTCGCGCCTAATCCTGGAGTCAGCAAAGGCCACATCTTCTGGGATAGCAGGATCGAGATGATGGCAAACCATGAGCATATCTAAATGTTCCGCCACCGTATTATGGGTGTATGGTCGGGTTGGATTTGTCGATGAGGGAAGGACATTTTCATCTCCGCAAGCCTTGATTATGTCCGGAGCATGGCCACCACCAGCACCTTCTGTGTGGTAGGCATGAATTGTTCTGCCCTTAAAGGCTGCCAACGTATTTTCGACAAACCCGGATTCGTTTAAGGTGTCAGTATGGATTGCCACTTGAATGTCATACTCTTCAGCAACACTGAGACAATTATCTATAGCGGCCGGAGTTGTGCCCCAATCTTCATGAAGTTTTAAGCCCATTGCCCCGGCACGGACCTGCTCAACAAGCGCTTCTGGTAGGCTGGCATTGCCTTTTCCTAAGAAACCTATATTCACAGGTAGTTCATCTGCTGCCTGAAGCATCCTTTCCATATGCCATGGCCCGGGAGTGCAGGTAGTGGCATTTGTTCCGGCTGCTGGTCCTGTACCACCGCCAAGCATGGTGGTTACACCTGAAGCAAGAGCCTCTTCTGCAAGTTGCGGACAGATAAAATGAATGTGAGAGTCTAAGCCACCAGCGGTTAGAATTAACCCTTCACCAGCAATAATTTCAGTTCCCGGTCCGATTATAATATCAACGCCTGGCTGGGTGTCAGGGTTTCCGGCTTTACCGATGCCAGCAATGCGGCCAAGCTTCAGACCCACATCAGCTTTTACAATTCCCCAATGATCCAGGATAAGGGCATTGGTTATTACTGTATCCATCGCATACTCGGTGCCAAGCTGACTCTGCCCCATACCATCACGGATAACCTTTCCGCCGCCAAACTTTACCTCTTCACCGTAGACGGTAAAATCCTTTTCAACCTCGATTATGAGTTCGGTATCAGCAAGCCTGATACGATCGCCTGTTGTCGGGCCATACATGTCGGCATAACTTTTTCGGTCGATAGATGCCATTATTTGACTCCTCCCATTATTTTGCCGTTAAAACCATATATGTTTAAATCCCCGGCAAAACGAATTAGCTCGACTTCACGACTTTGTCCTGGTTCAAAGCGAACGGCAGTACCAGACGGAATATTTAATCGACACCCAAGCGCCTCATCACGATCAAACTCAAGGGCGCTGTTCACCTCATAAAAATGGTAATGGGAACCAACCTGCACAGGCCTATCACCTGTGTTGGCAACAAGTATTCGGTGGCTAGGGCGATCAGCGTTAAGCTCAATCTCTTGGCTCGCAAGAAACATCTCTCCTGGTATCATGATGTCGCTCCTTGTTTGATCGGATCATGGACAGTCACCAGTTTGGTGCCGTCAGGAAATGTTGCCTCAACCTGAACCTCTGTAACCATCTCTGCAATACCACCCATAACATCAGCAGTGGTGAGCAAGGTGGCACCATAATCCATTAACTCTTCAACGGTTTTTCCGTCACGAGCGCCTTCTAAAACCGCAGCAGAAATAAAGGCAATGGCTTCTGGATAATTGAGTTTTAAGCCACGAGCCTTTCGTCGTTCTGCAAGTAAACCTGCAGTAAAAAGAAGTAACTTATCTTTTTCCCTAGGAGTTAATTCCATACGATTCCTCTCTAATTTTTGACTCGGACAACGTCATTGATTGTAAACAAACTATCCAAAATAATTTATTGAATGTTCTGGCTATGTATTCCAAATTCTCGGCAAACATGCTGAGCGGCCAAGCACGCTTTCTCGTAATATTTTCCAGGCAACAACAAAACATTTCCGTGCTTTATAGGCATGGTCACCAAGGTAACGGCACACAATCATGCCACTGACGGTTGTTACACTAAAGAGGTCATCTTCTGTTACAGCTGCCACAGCAGATCTAATTTCATTAAGAAGTGATTTTGTTTTATCATTTGGAATCCGACTACAGATTAAGGTTCCGACGACCGAGCAGTTCCTCAGTCCCCATGCCGCCTTTAGCATTGCCGAGTCCGTTTCAAAGCAGGAGCGTTCTACTAAAAGAGGAACACCATCTTGCCAGACATTAAATGTCTGGTGGAAGAGTCCTGCTTCAAAAGGTTCTTTTGAAGCAGCTAACCCTAAACAACATATCTCCCAACCTAAAAAACAAGAATTTTTCCCCAACTCAATATTGGTTGTCTGAGAGGCCTTTGCCTGATTATAGATAATATTTTCCTGGGGCAGCCACTCCAGCACTGCATTATTCCCAACTATCATTTTTTGACTGACCAAAGACTTTGAACCTGCACTTCTATAAAACTTACCAGCGGCAGGCGTTGTCACTAAAGCATTTGCGCCCTCATGCATACGCACTTTTATTTTAAGCTGGTCGCCACCAACAACCCCTCCCGGAGGATGGAGAATATAGGTATGACACACATCATCGCCTTCGGGGTAAAAAGAACGCTGTGTCTGAAGAGGGCCATGGTGTCGTACCTGTCGTGAAACCGTTTTTTGTTCAGCGACATAAAACTCTAACTCCAGGCCTGCCAACCATCCAGAAGAGTTACTGCCCAAAGTCTCTTCACTGCAATTTGGTAATGAGGTCAATTTGGCCTATCTCATACTTTTAAATATTGATTTATTAGCTCTTCATTTAAATCGGCAATGGGACCGTTTGCCACCCCACGCCCCTTATCCAACAACGTAAAATTATCGGCAACTCTTCGCGCAAATTTTAGTTTTTGCTCAACGAGCAAAACGGTAACCCCTTCTTCTCGGTTTAGCTTTATGATGATATCGCCAATTTCATTGACAATATTGGGCTGAATCCCTTCTGTTGGTTCATCAAGAATCAAGAGGGTCGGTTCCAGAACCAGGGCTCTGCCAATTGCCAACTGTTGTTGCTGACCGCCAGAGAGATCCCCGCCCCGTCGATCAAGCATTTCCTGCAATACCGGGAAAAGGTCAAAAATTCTTTCAGGGATTGCTTTTCTTTTACTTTTTCCCGTATCGAGACCAATTTTTAAATTTTCTTCCACGGTTAACAAAGGAAATATTTGCCGTCCCTGGGGCACAAAGCCAATACCGAGCCTTGCCCTCTGTTCTGCAGGTTTTTTGACCAAATCGTCACTATTAAAAAGGATTTTTCCAGAGGAAACAGGAAGCAACCCCATGATGCATTGGAGAAGAGTTGTCTTACCTACTCCATTTCTCCCCATGAGGCAGGTGCATTTCCCCTTTTCAACATGGAGATCCAAATCCCAGAGGGTATGACTCTCACCGTATAACTGGTTTAGCTTTTCAATATAGAGCATTTTATTCTCCCAGGTAAACCTGTATAACCCGTTGGTCATTCTGGATTTCATCCATACTTCCCTCTGCCAAAATACTCCCCTGATGAAGGACTGTCACTGTTTGGGCAATTGAGCGCACAAAGTCCATATCATGTTCAACGACAACAACAGATCTATCCCCGGCCAGTGAAGTAAGGAGTTCAGCGGTACGATCCATCTCCTGATGGGTCATCCCGGCAACAGGCTCGTCGACTAACAGTAGTTTGGGTTTCTGCATGAGCAGCATGCCAATCTCCAGCCATTGTTTCTGCCCATGGGACAGTGAGCCAGCACGGTGGTATGTTATTTCAGTTAAACCAATTAGCTCAAGAACTTCAGCAATATAATCTCTCTGTTCGCCCGATAACTTGGCAAAAAGAGTTGGGAAAACACCTTTATTGCACGACATTGCCAGTTCAAGATTTTCACAGACTGTGTGGTTTTCAAAAACTGTTGGTTTCTGAAATTTTCTGCCAATTCCAGTTTGAGCAATTTCTGGTTCAGAGAGTTTAAGAAGGTCGATACTCTGCCCGAACCAGGCTTTACCGCAATCTGGTTTGGTTTTACCGGTTATGATATCCATCATGGTGGTTTTACCCGCCCCATTTGGACCAATAATGCAGCGCAATTCACCATCGCCAATATATAAGTTCAAGTTATCAATAGCTTTAAATCCGTCAAACGAGACAGATATATCTTCTAAATAAAGAATTATACCGTGGGTAACATCAAGATCAGGCGGGATATCAGGGATGAGAAAGTCATAGACTTGGTCTCGACGAAAGGCCTGGCGAAATTTATCAAGAGCATTCATTATTGAGCCGCCTTTCTTTTATTTAATAATCCGGTAACACCATGGGGCAAAAACAAAGTTACGATAACAAAAATTGCTCCAAGGGCAAAAAGCCAGGCATCAGGCATAGCTGCCGTCAAAAAGCTTTTTGCATAATTTACTAGCAATGCTCCAACCACTGGCCCATAAAGCGTGGCACGCCCACCAACTGCAACCCAAATAACAATTTCAATAGAGTTGAGTGGTGAAAATTCTGTTGGATTGATAATCCCAACCTGAGGCACATATAAGGCGCCCGCAATGCCCGCCAAAGCGGCGGAAAAAGCAAAAATGCACAGTTTAAAGTTTTCTATTTTGTACCCTATAAACTGTACACGACTTTCTGAGTCGCGAATGGCGGTACAGACCCTGCCCAGTTTTGAGTTAACGATGTATTGACAGCATAAGTATCCCAGGCCCAAAGCAATCCCGGAGGCGACAAATAAACTTGCCCGTGTAAGATCTGACTGCAAAGAAAAGCCAAGAATATCTTTAAAGTCTGTGAGCCCGTTGTTTCCGCCAAAACCCATTTCATTTCTAAAGAACGCCAGAAGCAGCGAAAAGGTTAAGGCCTGGGTGATAATCGATAGGTAAACGCCTGTAACTCTTGAACGAAATGCAAACCACCCAAAGAAAATTGACAAAAATGTCGGGGCAAGAACCGCCATTAAAACTGCAAACCAGAACCATTGAAAACCCTGCCAAAACCAGGGTAGCTGTTCCCAATTTAAAAAAACCATAAAATCGGGCAAAACCGGATTTCCATAGACTCCTCTTGTGCCAATTTGACGCATAAGATACATGCCCATTGCGTAGCCACCTAGAGCAAAAAAAGCCCCATGTCCCAAGCTCAGGATACCGAGATATCCCCAGACAAGGTCAACAGCAACTGCCAGCAGTGCATACGTTAAATATTTACCAAACATAGACATGGTATATGTTGGGATATGCAAGGGATTCTCAGGCCCAACCATTAGGTTCAATACAGGAACCAATATGGTGACCAACCCAAGACACAACAAGAAAACCGTACTTGCTCGTTTATTATTCATGAAAAGAGCTATCATTTTTTTAATCCTTATGCAACGCGGCCTTTTTGAGGGAATAAGCCTTGAGGCCTTTTCTGGATAAACAGAATAATAAAAACCAGAATAATGATTTTTGCCAGAACAGCACCAGCCCATGGTTCTATGAATTTATTAGCGATACCGAGTGACAAACCGCCAAGCATTGTGCCCCATAAATTGCCAACACCACCAAATACAACGACCATAAAAGAGTCAATGATATAGGCTTGGCCAAGGTTGGGGCCAACATTGGTTAGCTGGCTAAGCGCGACACCTGCAATCCCAGCAATCCCTGAGCCCAACCCAAAAGTCAGGGCATCGACTCTTGCTGCTCGAACTCCCATTGCTCGTGCCATATCTCGATTCTGAGAAACCGCTCTAACCTGGAGCCCAATTGAGGTTTTTTTCATAATCATAAAGAGGCCGGCAAACACCAGCCCACAGAAGATAAGAATTGACAGCCTGTTAATTGTAAGTGAGAAGATACTGTTTATTGCTAAAGAGCCGCTCATCCAGTCAGGTGTTATTACGGTTCGATTGAGCGGCGAAAATATTGATCGTACAGCTTGCTGTAGGATAAGACTTAGGCCGTATGTCGCTAGAAGAGTTTCCAGAGGACGCCCATATAAAAATCGAATCACACTTTTTTCGATCACGATACCAGTAAGGCCAGAGACCATGAAGGCTGCTGGTATAGCAATAAAGAGCGATAGGCCAATCGATTCAGGCATTAATTGTTGAATGACATAGGTTGTATACGCGCCAATCATAATCAGCTCACCATGTGCCATATTGATAACACCGATAACACCAAAGGTAATAGCGAGGCCGATTGCGGCTAAGACCAGTACAGATCCCATGCTAAGTCCGAAAAATAGTGTCTCGGCCCAACCAAAAAAGGAGATACGAGAATCAATGTCTCTCAACATCTGCTCCGCATCCTTTTTTAACTTTTCATCGGCCTCATTCTTTATAAGATCAACAACAGCAAACCGAACAGCGGGATTAAGACTTCCCTTCAAGTTGTCCAATGCTGTTATCCTCTTGTCTAAATCAGCATCCTTCAACTGGCTCATAGCAAGTGCTAGTAATAATGTTTCCCGCACCTCGGAATCATTTTCTGCTGACAATCGATTTGTTAATAATGAAACTGTTGAAGGGTCTGGCTCTTCAAGTAATCTTTTAGCAGCCTCAAGCCGCACCTGAGATTCTGGATGAGACAGATCTAACTGAGCGATACTTGATTTTATTGTTTGCCGTAACTTGTTGTTAAGACTTATTTTTTTAAGCTTTCTTTTGTTAATCGGTGCAAGTTTTTCTTCGGTCAGAACAGAGGTGATATTGTATAAACTATCCCCTTCCTCGCCAATGACTACGGTCTTATCTTTTTTTACATAAAAGAGCCGGTCCTTAAGCAGTGCGTTAAAGATCTCCTTTGTTTTAACTGGATCATTGAAAGTATTGATTTTATCGATGCCCAGTTCCTTTTTCGCAAAATCACTTTCAGTTAAAAGGACAAGGCCTTTTTCAAATTCAGTTTGATCTGCGGCCAAACATGGCAAGACATCTGTTATAAAGATCGAGGCAACAAGTAAAAGCACCATGTAAGAGATGCCACGCACGTGTGATATTCTACTCAACTTCATAGTCTCTGATGCTCTTTTAAAGGTTAAATTGGTGTGATTTGTCAAGAAATGACCCGGGCTAAGGAATTACACTTTTTTGATTCCTTAGCCCCAGTCACATACTTTTAGTTTCCTGAACAGGAGCCAGATTTTACATTGAAATTTCCGCAAGAAAGCGGTGCACGCCAATCAGAAATAAGGTCTTTTGAACCATCGAGATAATCTGACCATGCATCGCCGACTACTGTGCCGGCAGTCTGCCATACAGTAACGAACTGGCCATCAGCCTGAATTTCACCAATGAGTACAGGTTTCGTGATATGATGATTGGGCATCATAGCTGCGTAACCGCCAGAAAGATTCGGAACGGTGATTCCAATGATTGCTTTCTGCACGGCATCGGAGTCTGTAGTACCAGCTTTCTCTACAGCTTTAACCCACATATTAAACCCAATGTAATGGGCTTCCATTGGATCATTTGTAACTCGCTTGTCACTCTTGATAAATGTCTGCCAGGTTTCGATGAATGCATCGTTGATTGGATTATCAACACTCATGAAGTAATTCCAGGCAGCAAGGTGACCAACAAGAGGTTTCGTTGAAAAACCGGACAACTCTTCCTCGCCCACAGAAAAAGCAACAACAGGAATGTCTTGAGCTGAAACACCTTGATTAGCCAACTCTTTATAGAAAGGAACGTTTGCATCACCATTGATGGTTGACACAACAGCCGTTTTCACACCAGCAGAGCCGAACTTTTTGATATCAGAAACAATTGACTGCCAATCTGAATGGCCAAATGGGGTGTAATTAATCATGATATCTTTTTCAGCAACCCCTTTTGACTTGAGATAGGCCTCTAAAATTTTATTAGTCGTTCGAGGATAGACATAGTCTGTTCCTGCCAGTACCCATCGTTTAACCTTAATGTCATTCATTAAATAATCGACAGCAGGTATAGCTTGTTGGTTAGGCGCTGCACCTGTGTAGAATACATTCTTTGAAGATTCCTCACCTTCATACTGGACTGGGTAGAAAAGCAGGCTGTTCAGTTCCTCAAAGACAGGAAGAACAGATTTTCTTGAAACAGAGGTCCAGCAACCAAAAACAGATGCAACTTTATCTTTTTCGATAAGCTCCCTAGCTTTTTCAGCAAAAAGCGGCCAGTTAGATGCTGGGTCCACAACCACTGCCTCCAGTTTTTTGCCTAAAAGCCCACCCTTTTTATTCTGCTCATCAATAAGCATCAGCATTGTGTCTTTTAATGTTGTTTCGCTGATAGCCATCGTTCCAGAGAGGGAATGTAGGACGCCCACCTTAATTGTGTCTGCTGCTTGAGCTGCAACAGATAGCGCAAGAATTGAGATGGCGCACAGTGATGACAATAGTCTTCGTTTCATTTGGTAAATCTCCTTGTAATTACTTTGATTAATGTTTGTGGTTCCATGTCAATTCTCACAAATTCAAATAATTTTTTGCATTGTGATGAATAAAATATGGAATCTTCCTAGACAGTTAAAATAGATTAATACAAAGAGCGTGCCAAACATACAAATAAAAATGCAATGATAGCTAACAGACTAATATAATGTCATAAAATGACTATATGCTCACAAAATCTCCACCAGTCAATACAGGCCGAATATTACATATGTGTATTATTATTACATGACTTACTTACATTTTTGAACATATTTATGCCATGAACTATTAAGCACTAATAATACTCAGCTATACTGATGATATGTTCTGGGATATTGACAGATAGCACAGTCAACATTTTTGAGGAAATCGTAATCAACCATATACTTCTCAGTCAAATCATATAAGAAAATATGGTTCATCCGGATAATTAGCACCTCTTCAATGCAAATGGTAGATTCGGAGTTGAAGACTAACTCCTATAGATTTTTTGAGCTACAGGTAGGATTGGTGGCGGAGCAAGCTTGTATCAATTTAGATAGCAGCTGCAAAGAAGGCAAAAAAAAGGGCCGTCCCTTGCGGGACGGCCCTTTGAAGTGTCGTATAGTCGTGTACTACTTAGATATAGACAACGTTATCAGCTGCTGGACCTTTATTTCCATCAACTACGTCGAACTGAACACGTGCACCTTCGTCAAGCGATTTGTAACCATCAGATTTTATTGCTGAGTAGTGAACGAAAATATCATCGCCACCGTTATCCTGCTCAATAAAACCAAATCCCTTTGACGCGTTAAACCATTTTACTGTTCCTTCTGACATCTGTACTGCTCCTTAAATACAGGGCCTTCTCGACCCATTTAATAAAAAACGCCAAATTATATATCTGGCGGCAGAAAACCTGTTAAAAAAAAAGCCGCACTTTCTCTTAATGAGAATATTGTGCGGCTTAAAGTTTCTATTATTTAAAACAAACAGGCACTGCACTAAAGAAGACACCATAACACAAACGCAAACATTTGCAACAGATCAAATGCCTTTTTACAAAATAAATTAATCAGCCTTTTTTCTTCACAAGTCGAATACCTTCATCGTCAATTGAGATCAGCCGTCGTTTGTAAAGGGCGCCTATCGTTTTCTTAAACACTTTTTTACTTACCCCGAATAACGAGTAGATATCTTCCGGTGGACTTTTATCAGTAACAGCAATCCTGCCACCAAAAGCTTTAAGTTTATCTAAAACAGTTTGCGCAATCTCACCAACCTGCTGATAGCCAGGTTGGTGCAAACTCAAATCTATCTTGTGATCTTCACGAACTTTTTTAATATAGCCTTTGAGTTTTTGCCCTATAAGCAACTCTTGAAATACTTCATTTTTATAGACTATGCCCCAGTGAGATTTATTGACAATGGCCTTAAAACCCAAATCACTTTTCTCACAAATAATGATATCGACCTCATCGCCCTCGTTATATTGGGGCGGCAACATACTGAGAAATTTATCAAGTTTTGATGATGCCGCAATGCGGTTGGTTTTCTCATCAAGAAAAACATAGACCACGTAGGATTTACCTTCCTTCATCTCGTTGAACTGCTCTCTTTTCGGGACAAGCAGATTCTTTTGCAGTCCCCAATCGAGGTAAGCGCCAGATGGAGAAAGTGATACTACCCGTAATTTTGCAAAATCGCCGACAGTCGCAAACGGTTTTTGGGTTGTTGAGTGAAGATGTTTCTCTTTATCTTCGTAAACAAAAACTTCTACATCTTCACCAATCCGGGACTGAGCGGAAAGATACTTCTTAGGCAAAAAAACATCGCCTAAATCTCCGCCCTCCAACTGAGCGCCAGAGTCGAGAATTCTTTTTATTGTAAGTGTATTTATTTTGCCTATCTCTACCATATCTCTTCCTTTTTATACGTACTTTAATCACAAACTTCCAGTATACGATATCACGAAACCACCGAAAGCACGCTAAAACCTCCCGCTCCTTTTTGAATTTGAATCTGCACAGGAATGCGTTCCTTCAAGGCATCCACATGCGAGATAACACCAATCGTTTTGCCCGTTTCGTGCAAGGAGGCCAGCGCCGCAATAGCCGTTTCCAAGGTCTCGGTATCAAGAGTACCAAACCCCTCATCCAAAAATAGTGAGTCGACACTCGCCTTACTGCCTGCCAGGTTCGCCAGCCCCAAGGCCAAGGCCAAACTCACTAGAAACTCCTCACCACCAGACAATGTCTCTGTCGAACGAACCGTATCGGCTTGAAACGTATCAACAACCTCAATTTCGAGTTCATCTTGACCGCGCTGCAATAGATAGCGGTCATTTAATCGCACAAGCTGCCGGTTCGCCAAACCGAGCAGATGCTCTAAGGTAAGGCCCTGGGCAAATCTTCTGTATTTTTTCCCATCGGCTGAACCAAGAAGCTCATTAAGTACCTGCCAACGTTCACACTCTTTTTGTTGTTGGCCAATCTCTTCTGCTTGCTTCTTATGGCTCAGGAGCAAAACTTCCTGCTGTTTCAGTATTTCACTGATGGCACCAAGCTCCTGTTGCTTTATTGACAGTGCCCTCTGAACGGCTTCAAGGTTTTCAAGCACATCAGCAAGAGATATCTTGACGGCTTTGCCCTCAACTTCAAGCAAACTTTTTTCGGCATCAGTTAAGCGGGATTTTGCTGCGATATGTGCATCAAGGATACCCTGCCTCAGTGTTCTTAGCCGGACAAACTCTTCATTCTCCAAAAAGCAGTCAGCCATTTTCTCTATTGATTCAAAAGCTGTTTTACTTACCTGATCGACTAACGCCTTCTCACCTTCAGCAAACAGCACCTTGTTTTTTTGTATTGTGGTATCAAGGGCAACCAGACTCTCATTTTTTGATTTTTGCTCGGCAGCCAATTCACCTATTTTTCTTTCCAATTGAGTATGCAGTTTATTGAATTCGTCCCGTTCAGCGCTAAGCATATTCCTGGCTTCATCAACCCCGATTTTGGGCAGCAGCCGATATCGTTTTTTCAGCAGTCCTTCCAGATCGATTTCAAGGGCCTGAAGATCAGTCTTCTCTTTTGTTCTCTGCTCACAGATTCTCTTTACTTCCTTTTTCAAATTACAACAATCTCCCTCCAGAACTGCCAGGGCCTGCATTTGAACAGAGCACTCGGTACGGGCTTTATCATAGGCCTGCCAATGTGCCTGTATCATTTCGACAAAACGATCTTCTTCTCCTGCCAGGGGCAGTGTTAACGAGTGCTTTACTATCTTTTGAGCCAGAATTTCCTCCAGGCCCTCAAGTTTTTCGCTGTACCCAGGCAGGCTTTCCTGGAGCTGGGCAATATCAATTTCAGTACGCAGGACAGCGTTACGCCTGGCTTCAAGCCCTTGGTTTAACTCAGAAAGAGTCTGACCAGCAGCCATCAGTTCTTTTAGCTTCAGACTGATCCGGGCCTCAATTTCACGAATCTCGACTCTTTTCATGCTTAATGCTGCACACTTTTCTTTGGCGCTGCTTCGTTCAGCTACAAGTTGATCTTTAGTTTTGCCTGCCAACCCTGCATTTTCGACAAAACGATCACACACAGAGGTCTGTTTATTTTTTGATACCGTGATTAGGCTGTTATCAATTTCACTTTGGTTTTTTGCAGATCCAAGGGTAAAAACCATGCCTGTCAGATTTCCAAGGCGTTCGGTGAGGGTCTCAACCTTAGACCTTTGCAGGGTCAGCGCTTCATCCAGTGCTTCATCAACAGGGGCAAACTCTCCCCACGGATGATCTAAAGCACCACAGAGAGGGCAAGGATCTCCGTCAGACAACTGCTTCCGATCATCTTCATATTTTTTAACCAGCAACTCGATTTTCTGCTTCTCTTCAAGTTGACTTAATATTTTCAGCTGACCAGACCTTTCTAACTCAGCTATCGCTATTTCCTTTTTTCTCATTTGGATATCAGCTTCAACCCTCATAAGCTTTTCCTGAGCTTTTTGGGCTTCACCGCTGAGACGTTCGCGCTCTGCGACAAGCTGTATCGCCTCACTGATCTGTTGAGCCCGCAGCTCCCAACTCGTCAACTCGTCATCAAGTTTCTCCACAGTCTGACCAGCTAATTTTTCAACAACGGACTTCTCATCGGTTTCAACTGCTTTTTTAAGGAGATCACGAACTCCAAGCGCCTCGGCATGCATTTGGGCACAGGCATCGTACTCTTTACAAAACAACTCCTTCTCCTTGTATCGGTCGACAATACGCTGCTGTTTTTCCACCAGGTTGCAGCGCAGTTGTTTCAGTTCAACAATTTGTTGTGTAAGGGTTGTAAGGATATTCCCTAAGGTTAAGTCCGATGAATTGTCGGCGAGAAAACCTTGTAACTCTGCAACTCGATCTTTCTGAGCATCAACTGCTTTACCAATTTTTTCTTTTTGATCATTGAGACGCATCTCTTCCCTAGAGAGGTCTGCAAGCAATGAGCGAATCTTTTGCGCCTGTTTTTTTTCAAGAGCGAGGCGCTGGTCAATTTTATCGGCCTCTGCAATCTCCCTCTCACGGACAGCCCAGATTTCAGCTAAATCCACCTTTTTTTTGCTGAGTCGTTCCTGTTCCTCGTGTGTTTGATTGATCAACCGAGATAACTCGGTTAATCGCTCAACAACTTTATCTCTTGCCAGCATCTCGCCCTGCTGCCGACTTTTCATCTCTTTTAGCGATGCATAAGCAGCCTGCATGGGCATTGCGACCTCTGCCCGGTCCAGCCGACAAAACACCTCAGCGTTATCTTTTTGCTGCTGCTCTACCTTGACAAGTTCATCCCGAAAGGCTGTTATTGTTGAAAGTAAGGTATCATAGGCAACACGAACCTGTTTTTTATCCTGTAGGAATTCGATTTTTTGCTGAAGGCTTTCAACGTCTTTTAGGATAATGCCTTTTTGTTCCAGCAGTTGTGCAAACTTCTCCCCTGGCATTATCTCCAAAATCGAGTGCCGGGATTGAAGTTGATCGAGTCGATTTTTTTCTGCTTTTGTCCGCTCAAACGCTTCAATTGATATAAGTGAATAAATTTCGGTACCAGTCATTTTTTCAAGGAGTTCAGCGCGCTCATTACCCTTAGCCTGCAAAAATGAGGCAAAATTGCCCTGAGCCAACATAACCGAACGACTGAACCGATTAAAATCGAGGCCTGTAAGTTTTTCAACTTTGGCAATAACCGAGCGAATCTGATCTTCTATAATCCGCGCGCCATCGCCTCCCAGTTCAGACAGCTCCATTTTCGGATTCTGCATTGTGCCATTGGCTCTGCCATGGGCACGTTTTCTGCTCCACCTGCTTCGAAACAGACCTGAATCAACAGAGAACTCGACCTCAGCAAAGCACTCCCCGGCCTGCCTGGACATAATCTTTCCACTAACCCCAGCATGTAACCTGGGCGTCTGCCCGTAAAGGGCGATAGCCACAGCATCAAGGACTGTTGTTTTACCCGCACCTGTCGGACCAGTTATGGCAAAAATACCGGCATCACTTAACGGGGCAGAATTAAAATCTATACAAAAATCCCCTTTCAGAGAGTTGAGATTAGCAAAGCGAAGGCTGTTAATCTTCATCCTTGGTCAGCCTCCACCGCTGCCAGGCTCGTTCCAGCAACTCATCATGACATAAAGTCAGCTCTGTACGTTTAACCTCGTCGTCAATCTCGGCTAGCTTAAGCAGTTCACCAAAGACCTCTGCAGGAAGAAATTCTGCCAACGTAGGGCGGGATGCAGTCTCGCGCAGCGCTAATACGTTTCGCCCTGCACGCTTGACAACCAACACCTGAGCTGATGTCCCCTTGGCTAAGGCATCAATTCGCACCTTTGCCTGCTCCCCCCAATCATCTGTTTCCAAAACAACCTCCAGCCATATCTCGTCTTCACGATTCCTGATGCTGTCGAAATAGTTTTCAATGACCGGCCAATCGCCTTTAACAGACTCAATAGCCTGAAAACCAGGCACCTCAACCGTCCTGATTTCGGCTGGTTTTCCAGCAACAAAATCGACAATTACAACCTGCTTGGCCAAGCGCGCTTCACCAAAACTTAAAGGCAAGGGCGACCCCGAGTAACGGATCGTATCGTGCCCACCAACACGCTGCGGCTTATGCAGATGACCAAGGGCCACATAATCATACCCAGCAGGAAAAACAGATGTCGAGATACCATCAAGACTGCCCACCGCAATATCACGAACTCCGTCACTCAATTCGCTGCCAGCAGTGAACAGATGTCCGGTTGCAATAATTGGCAACCTTACTGCCCCACCCAGGCCGGCACAGATTTTCAGGGCCTCAGTCAGCATGTTGCAGTAATAACTGGCAATACCATTTTGATAGGCAAGGCTCTTATCGGCATAGGTTTCACCTGGGACAGCGCTACGAATATCTCGCTCCCGCAAAAATGGAACAGCACAGACAACACCAACAGGCTCTCCCTTATCATTATCTAAGACCAAAATATCTTCTACAGACGATTGTTTTGAAATACTGCCAACGATATGAACATTAAATAGCTTCAGAAGATCTTTTGGGGCCTGAAGATTTGAGGCAGAATCATGATTACCGCCAACAATTACGGTCTGACGACACGGGGTCTTAGCTAAGCCCTTGATGAAACGATAGTACTGCTCCAAAGCATAGTTGGGTGGCGCTGCCGTGTCAAAAATGTCTCCGGCAACTATCAGTGCATCGACCTGATTAGCTGTCAAACAGTGTAAGAGCCAA
This sequence comes from Desulfobulbaceae bacterium, assembly GCA_015231515.1. Classification (NCBI taxonomy): domain Bacteria; kingdom Pseudomonadati; phylum Thermodesulfobacteriota; class Desulfobulbia; order Desulfobulbales; family Desulfobulbaceae; species Desulfobulbaceae bacterium. The sequence continues at coordinate 15,112 of JADGBM010000021.1, read as the reverse complement.
TTAAGAAACTTCTCATGCTCCTTCTTCCTGTCTTTAGTGTAAAAATTTTGACCGAGATGCCAGTCGGACGTGTGGAGTATTCGCACTTTTATTGCCTAATATCAAACGTGGTTGAAATAACTGTCGTAAAGAAAGTAAAGACCGTATGGGTAATTTCGTCGTACCCTCACCCGAGCATACTTTAACAGAGTGCCAGAAATAATGGCAATACAATCCAACATACTATCCAACTCCAAAACATATTTCCGCCTTTCCGTACAGTTTATCCGGAAAACAGTAATCCAGACGAGAATTCATCAAAATACTAGCCACTGGCACAGTGCGTTGTAAGTTGTTGAGTTTGTGATCTGTTTGAATCGCGCCCTTGCGTTTTACTAGTAGAGGCATAAATATTGCAAATATTTCAGAAGCCTACTATTGAAACTCGCCCGCAGCCGTCGCTCATGAACCTAAAAAATCCAAGTCATTTTCGGACGACGGCGTAACTCAGATATAAGGATTCAATTGCTGATGAAAAATGAGTTCGTAGACAAAAGAAAACATAAAAGGCATATCGTTCCGGAAGATGTAATTGCAGTGTATCAGGACAGAGTGGGACGTGTTATCGATATCAGTGAGGGTGGAATGCGAATCAAATTAATTGACAGTTCCGAGTCAATCGCTGGCGAGTCAATCGCCACCTTTTATTGCAGCATAACAAATACAAAGATCAAAGCCTTCTCCCTGAAATTAATTCGCGAGGAAAACATAAATTACTCCAGGTTTGCCTCTCTTTCCACTAAGACTGTCGGAGCCGAATTCAAAAATCCGAATGACTCTCACCTTGATCAAATTCGCCGTTATATCTCAGAACTGTCATCGGCACCATGAGCACACAGACACGGCTACAATTAAGAAAAAAACACCTACTCATTTTCCCAGCTAATACAATCTTCAGGACAGTCTCTTATAGCCTCATCAACTTCATCTTCAGGATAATTGTCAAGATCAACAACTTCCATATAATCCATCACAGAGTTATATCTGAACACGGAGGGACAAACTCCAATACATCCTTCACAGAGAGTGCACAAGGCAATATCAACAACAGGAACTTTTCTCATTCAGATGACCTTTTTTAAAACCTCATTTACGACCACTATATGTCCCATCGTATTCTGTCGCATACTCATTAAACACCTTTTGTACTGACATGAAGCCCCTACGATAGAGCTTTCAAGGCCGCATCAAAATCAGGATCCTGCCCTATCTCAGGAACTTGTTCTGTGTAGGCGACAATACCGGCAGCATCGATAATCACAATTGCCCGTGCAAGCAGTCCGGCAATAGGCCCTGTAGTAATTTGAACCCCGTAATCTTTACCAAAATTTTGATCACGAAAGACGGAAAGAGAGATTACATTTTCAAGCCCTTCAACTTCACAAAAACGCTTATGGGCAAAAGGCAGGTCAGCCGAAATCGAAAGAAGCACAGTATCTGCCATGCTTCCAACATCTTTATTAAAACGTCGAACTGAGGCCGAGCAGACTGGTGTGTCAATACTGGGGAATATATTCAAGACAACTCTTTTACCTTTAAAAGCAGCTAGACTAACAGCCTTCAAGTCTGTTCCCACTAAGGCAAAATCAGGTGCTGTATCCCCTACAGCAGGGAGATTACCAATAGTTTCAATAGGACTACCTTTTAGAGTAATTTTTGCCATAACCTGTCTCCTTTGTTCAAATTTATTTCAGAAGTAACCAAAAAACAATCAAAACGCATACCAGAAAAGTTTCTGCCTAAACCCCGTCTCAAGTCAAAATAACAAAACCGTCGTTATACCAATAAGGCATAACCCAATATCTTCAAGGATATTTTTTGACGGCTACATAAAGGCTCCTAAACATTGTTTAGCCAACCAAGCAGCACAAACCCGTCACGAACAAGCACTATTGCAAGCGCCCAAAGACACAGACCAATCATCCTCATACTATTGACAAATACCTTACCAACAATGAAGTTTTTGGATCGGGAAACAACAATCGCAAGAAAGACCTTTGCGCCAACCAGCATTACGTAAAAAATCCCCACAAAGACAGAAGCAACCATTAAATTTTGCCGAGAAGCCGAGATGACCGCAGGGGCACCAACGGTAATCCAAAACAGATACGGGTGTGGACTCAGGGCATTAACGAGTATAGCTTTTCTAAAAGTTGTTTGGCTATTTGGTTCAGCGATATGCAAATCATTTTTTATACAAAAATTTTCAAAGCCGAGATAAAAAACAAACACACCGCCAAAAAGAGAAACCAGCCCAAGAATCAGATCTGAGTCGGCATAACTATTGAGAAAGAAAATGGAAGCGGCAACAATCGGCAGATCGGTAAGAAGAGGCGCCATAGCTGCTATGACACCAGCACGCAGACCATAACGCAGTGTTTCAGAAACAACCAGAGCAAACAGAGGTCCTGGAGTCAGTCCTGCGGAAAGACCAAGGACAAAGCCCATGGTTACGAAATTAATCATAGAATCAGATCACTACTGGTGTGAAAAACCGATACAGTCGAGCTGTAAAAAATATAGAAATGAATCTCTATTTGCACATTTGGACAATATCAGCACTTTCATCGGCCAAACAGTCAAGCAGTGTCTCCTGATCAGCTGGACTTAACTTAGAACCACGCTTCATCATCCGGTCAATAGTCCGTTTCCAGCGCGCCTTGTCTTTTTTGCCAAGTTTTTGACAAGAACGATTTTCGTTATGACAGCTGATACAATCCGATTCGAATATCGATAGGCAACTTCCATCATTAGCTGCCGCCACATTTTTTTGCACGGGTGCATCAACGCTCTGTGAGGGAGAAGACGTCGGTGTCGATTTAGCAGGAGAACTCGACGGCGCATCAGACGATTTGTCACCAGAACAAGCCGCAGATATAAACAATAGGGAACAACAGACCAAAGCCGATTTCCAGTTCATATGTCTCTCCTTTACTTTTTTGAATTTTACTGCTTAAAAATCGGGCCCGGCACAATTAGTAGGCATATGTGAACAATCGCCACTACCACTGACTGAATATATGAGAAAATCGTCGTACACTGAAAAACTGCTGGTTCGACCTGGAAACATATCCTCTTTAGCAGCAACTCTCCACAGATAGGTCTGGCCTGCATCACCGACAAATTGAACATTAGTGGCAGTAGTGAACCCTGAAGTTACCAGTGGAGAAAAGAGAGAATTGGTAGCGATCTCATAATAATACAGGACTGGATTTGAAGCTGGTGGATCAATCACGGCATTCCACTCAAGGAGAACATTTACCGTTGGTGTATCATTGAGATTTGAGTGGTAAGGTTCATCAATTAAGACCGGGGCTTGAGGAGCCGGATCTGGAGTAAACTGTATATCGGTGTTTGACCCACATACCACCAGAGTTTCAGGGTAAAAATAGCTTTGATCTCGGGCTCCCTGATCAGGTTCAACAATATAACAATCATCCGGAGCCATTACGTGCCAAACACCGAAACTATCTGTATTGTCACTGTCTTCAATTAAGCCACTGGTTTGATTGCGCAAAGTAACTTTATTGTTAATAAGTGGATACGGGGGTGAACCGTCTGTCCTCAATAGGACTCCTCCATAATCAACAAAAAGAGTTTGCGGCTCAAAAGCGGCGGCAGGATTAATAACCGGAGGTTCTCCCACAGGAAGCCCATCGTGTAAGTGACAGTTGGTACACACATAGGTTCGCCGGTGAGCATCTCCATAGTCAGTCCCATAATGATTGGCTATGGTGTGACAAACATTGCAGATTCCAGTAAATGGGCCCATTTCTTGAGAATATGCACTGCCAGTGGCGTTATCTGTAAAAACCGTTGATACCATGGTGGTTGGAATACCATACAGCCCATCTGACTGCTTTGTCACAGAATCATGGATCATGAAGATATTACTGTCGCCATGCGGATCATGACAGTCCCAACAAAATTTACCACCATTTAACGTTATGTCATGCAGATTACCGGCGTGAAAACTATTCACAGGATCTGAGGTAGTTGCATTGATTTCTGCCAAAGCACCAAGACCGTCAGGATCAAAACCAGGAGCTCCCGTTTGGTGACAAACCAGACAAACTCCATTCATGCCATCAGTACCAGCAATATTGGCTAATCTGAAAGGATTGCCAGGCGCATCATGACTGCCAGTGTGACAATAATCACATACCATTGCGGCTCCAGGATTGTTGGACACCGAATAGTTTGCATTTGACGGCGCACCATGACCGGAGGAGAGCCACTGGGTAGTATCAATTCGCCCCAAAGTCCCATTGGCATAGCTGTAATCATTACTATCACCGTCACCAAGATGACATTGATCACAGCTGAATGGTCCACTTGCCCCCCATGTGGCAGCATTGCCTCCATGACAGGAAACGCTGCCGCACGTGCCGCCGTTATCATTGTAAACATAGGTAAAGCTAAACGATGGAGACGGATTGACATCAAACGAGCCATTAACATGACTGCTGGTTCCGGAAACTGTCAGTCCGTCTGTTGTCGTACTATAGTGACAGGCTTGACAACCATAGTTATTGGCCAGATGAATACTGTGACTATTGGCCTTTGGTGTTCCGCCCTTCACCGTACCATTAGCATAAGCCGGCGGATTACCATGACATCCATCACAGAGAAAACCTGGCCCACTCGGCCAACGGACCTTGAAATCAGTTTGATTCGGCGGATCACCAGCACCGTCATGATGACAACTGACACAGACAGTGGTTGAGCCAAGATCAAGTTGAATGGCCCCTCCCACAGTGTACATATTACCAAGGTCGTGGCAGTTAGAGCAGTCGATATTGATGTCCAGATGGGCTGAGTGCGACCCACTGTCATGACAGGCTGAGACCGCGCAGCTAGGGCCGCTGCCATCCCCGCTGTGGGCAAATCCTGTCTCATGGGCGTGACAACTCAGACAGTTGTCGCCAGGAACCAGGTTGATGTTTGTATGATTGGGATCAGAACTGCTGCCGTCAAATCGGAAATGTGCTGTCTGGGTATGACATACTTGGCATAAACCAGTATACGTGCTGCCACTAAAATCTGCAAAACCACCCACAGCAACTCCGGGCTCAAAAAATTTCACAGGGTAATTAATGGAAGCTCGACGAATTTGAGACCGAATAAACTGCCCATAAATAATCGTAAAGCTCAAACCGTTAACAGATGATGGCGCTGTTCCCTGAAGATTTATTAGACCATCGCCAGGAATAGTTTCAACAGCGGTATTAATCTCATAGGTGAGGTCACCCAACCCATCGTTGACAACAACGATCAAACCGCGCCCTGCGCCTGTCTTGTTGGGCCAGTCGCCGGGAATCTCCCAGCCGGATTTTGTGGTAAGATTCGTATAGCCGATAGCAGTAGTGCCATCACCAAGGTCAGTAAATGCGTTTATAACACCCGTAGCCAAAAAAAGATCACTTGCATCCGTCGAACTCCAGTCCAGCTGAGCCTGAAAATGTGGGTCATGGCAATCAACACATGTTTGAGTCCACCCGCCAAGAATAGGACGATGCCGTGTTCCCAGAACCGTATTCGAGTGGTCTTTTGGGTCTTGCGGAGAAGCTGAGTTATGACACATGGTGGCACAAATAAGCGCAATCTGTGTATCAAACTGGCTGTTGCCTCGAGTCAACGGTGAAAATTCCCACCATAGGGAGTAGGAGTGGCATGTATTGCACTCAATTACGTTTGATTCATTATGTGGCGCGTCCGTAACGATTGCATAGGATTCGCCTGCCATAAAAACCATAGATAAAACAATGACTATAAATTTTGATAAATTCATTGAGTACGCTTCAGCAGTCATCACGTGAGATCCCTATGTAAAAGGATGAACGATACGTATCCGAACACACTTATAGCACATGTCCGAGAAGATAGATATCGCCAGCAATCCAAGCGCCATGTTCTTTCCGCGAATTAACTGATTTCACAGCCAGGACCTGCAAACCATTTTCCTGTGCTAATTTAGTTACATATGAAGTTGAATGGGCATAGCGACCAGATTGGCACAACCGATACCCTTTACCATCAAAACACTCGGTTGAAAAAAGAACCCTGCCGTTTTCCGACAGGCAGTTCGCTAACCGATTAAAAATACTTTCAAGTTCACCCAGGTAAATAAGCACATCACCAGCTACAATGAGATCATAGGGCTCGTTAACACCCTCCACAAATGAGATAATATCATCTTGAATAAGCGCATCATAGACGTCTTTTGACCGGGCCTTCTCAATCATTTTTTCAGATAAATCCACACCTGTAATGGAGTTTACCATTCCAGAGAAGGCCTGACCGCACAGACCTGTACCACAGCCAAGATCAAGCATGCGCTGGAACGGATATTGAGTCGCCCTCTGTTCATTCAAGAAATCGACAAACTGACGGGGAATATCATAGAGAAGATCTTCAACCAGACGCTTATCAAAATGACCAGCAAAATCATCATACAACTCTCTGACATATGATAAGGGTGCCGAATCAGTGGTTTTCCCCGTGAGCGCATTTAAAATATGTCGGGAAGAAATTGGATGATGATCAATTTCGATCAGCTTTTCATAGACGGCAATGGCCTTATCCGTAGCGTTCTGATCAACATAAAGTACGCCGAGATTCGTAAGTGCCGCACCAAAATCAGGCCGCAATACGGTGGCAATTTCAAGAGACGTAATGGCATCTTCTTTCTGCCCCATGTCATTATGCAACCGGCCAAGATTGTAATGAACATCGGCATCATCTGGTATGATTTCCATTGAATGGATATATGCTGATCGAGCCTTTTCAAGATCTCCGGCATTTTTATGGGCCAAGCCAAGATTGAAATAGATGTCAGCATCATCCGGATTAAGACGTGCTGCCAACGAGTACGCCTCTATAGCTTTTAAAATTTGACCGTCAGAAAAATATGCCGCCCCCAGATTATAAGCAGCCTGCCAGTGATCCTGCTCAGTCTCCAGAACAGTTTCGAAAGATCTAATGGCCAAATTGTTTTCTCCTAAGGTATACTGACATACACCAAGTTGATAGACTATAGCAGGGATGTCAGGCAAAAGCGCCTGGGCTTTTTCGAGCAAAGACAAAGCGTCTTCATGGTTTCCTGAGTCGCAAAGCAAAAGAGCGCTGTAAAAACAGGCCTGAGCGTGGTCAGGATCAAGATCAACAACCTGCTGATACAGTGTCAGAGCCTGCTCAACATCGCCCTGCTGATGGAGACTCAATGCCTGTTCGAAAAAGGTGTCTCGTTTTGAAAGCAGTAAATTCGACCCGGTGTCAGAAGACTGCCCGGGGTTAAAATCCGCGGTATCTGGTGCCATCGTTTCAACTCATAAAACTTTTTATTGTACGTTAGCCGTCGTACAAAAATAACTTGGATTTTTTTAGTTCCTGAACGGCATAAGGGGCCGTGAGGAAATGCATCATAAATAGCCATGTTGTTTTTTGACGGCTCCTAAGCAAAAAACTCCCGGTCAGACCGGGATGCAACTGCTAAGCAACAAAAGAGCAGCAGTAGTCGGTAAGAGTTCTAATTTTGAGCTTAAATTTTGACTTCGCCGGCACTTCAAAAGACTGACCGCCCCGGATTTCCTGCCAATCGTTCTCATCAGAAATCAGTACTGTCAACTCGCCGCTCATGATCTCCATAATCTCTTTAGAGTCGGTGTTAAACTCGTACTCTCCAGGAAGCATCACCCCCAGGGTTTTCTTGCTGCCATCAGCAAAGATGACCGTGCGGCTGGTCACTTTACCATCGAAGTAGGAGTTAACAGCTTTTACGACTGTTACATTTACAAATTCGGACATTATTTTTCTCCAACAGGTTTTAATTAAATTTGTCATCTTTCTAATACTGCTTTGCATTTACTGCAAACAGAATTTTTATTTTATTTTTTTGGCAGCTGACCGTTCCAGCTGAATGGACGCAGGTACGGCGATACCAGAGCAACAAAATCACAACTGCGCTATTAGCCGAGCACAGCAAGTAAACTTTGCAGAATAGGAAGCGATACAAACGAAAACACGATCCCAAAGCCGACTAACGCAGCAGTTAATGATGGTGAGAGTCCTGCCATTATGGCAACAGCACCGGCTGAAATCATTGGTGGCATTCCAGCCTCCAGAACAGAAACCTTGGCGGCCAGACTGTTTAGTCCCAGTACGTAGCAAACTCCCAGAGCTGCCACCGGAGCAACCACAAGTTTAACACCAAGGCCAACACCAAGTGGTTTCCACACCTCAGGACTTAATTTTAGTCGTAACTGAAAGCCCACAGCTATCATCACAACAGGTACAAGCGTCGCGGCCAGAGATTCCAGCAGCAATGAAACGGGTCGTGGAATTGCGACTGACCTAAAAACCAGCGCCAGCATCAGTGCAATAAAAGGCGGAAATGTACAGATTCTGACAGCTATCTCGCGGGCAGAAACCTTTCCAGTTCCACTATAATAGGCCAGAACAATAGTGCCATAGGTTGACAGTGCCAGAAAAGAACCTAATTGATCGTAGAGCACTGCAAAGGAGACCCCGGCATCACCAAAGAAGGCTCGAACCATGGGAATACCCAGGAATGAGGTGTTTCCCATAGGTATGAGCAACATCAGCGCGCCGGTTGTGCCTTTGTCCCACTTAAGATAAATAGAAAAAGCCCAGATGATACATGCTGAAAAAAGCAGCATCCCCCAAGGCATGAGCACGGGAACTAACAGTTGGCTGGAAAGCTCGAGTTCTGGAATTTTTAAGAACGTTAACGCTGGCAGACAGACATAAATTACATACAGATTAAAAACGGCGGATGTTTCTTTTGGGAATTTCGGGACATGGCGCAAGGCCATACCAATCAGTAGATAGGAGATTATGATTACGAAATTTTCCATTCTAACTCTGTTTCAGAAGTCCCTAACCTCTTTGATGGCGTCCAGAACTGCCTCTAAAAGTGGGTCTCCCTCTCCACCCTTTACATAGGCAAAAAACAGATCAACATAAAACGCTTCTTTGTGCCAAATACAAAGATCGCCGGCTTCAACCGCGGTCAGGGCTTCACTTTCAGGCAAAAGGCTCATACCCGCGCCAGCAATTACATGAGCCTTCATCGCATCCTCATCCTCCACATAGGCGGCGGCCGTTGCAATAAGCTCTCTGTCTGAAAACGCCTCTTCAAGCAAACTCCGCCTGGGGCTGTCATGGGAACTCCAGATCCAGGGCAAGGCTGCCAGTTGGGGCCAGTCAGCCAAGTCAACTTCATCCTGCCATTGCCTGGGACCAACTACAACAAGTTTCTGTTGTACAATCTTCAAAAAAACAAGCTCTTCAGGACTGAGATTTTGACCCACAACATAGCCACCAGCTAGACCTCCGGAACAGATTTCACCTAAAATCTGTTCCGACGTACCACGCTCAAAAATCATCTCTAGATGCGGGTGACTGAGTTTGATATGTTCAACTAAATCTTGGGTTGCAAACAACTGGGCCTCAGCAATTATACCCAGTTTAATTGCCCCAGATACCTCGGCATGCAACGATCTTGCTTTGCGCATGAAGCAATCAGCTTCAGCAAGCACATTTTGCGCTTCGGCCATCAAAACGATACCATCTGCGGAAACTTCCAAACCAGTATCTTTTCGGGAAAAAAGCGCAACACCAAGCTCTTTCTCAAGGGCATTGATATGGGAGATCACACTCGGATGACAGGCATTAAGGCGTTCAGACTCGGAGGAGGAAAGAGATTCGTTGGCTACTGCTACAAATGTACGTAGTTGATAGAGTTCCATCGTCTAACTACCTTGCATTATTGATGGTCTCGCAAAAAGCCGCTCGACATCCCCGGCTCGCTCTGTAACTAGTTGATTTCATTGAGTGGCGCTGAACCTTTTTTTACTTTTTGCGAGTTTGTCATTATTCATAAACATATCTGTTTTTGCCGGAGTTTTTTGCCTTATACATATTCTGGTCGGTACGTTCAAGAAATGATCTTTCATCGTCATCCGCCTGAAATTCGGCGACACCAATGCTGATAGTTTTATGGACAACTACGTCAGGTGTCGGCTTAAACTCTATTGCTGCAAAACTCTCCCTGATCCGTTCAGCAACAACAACGGCATTTTCACCCGACGTTTCAGGAAGAATAACAGTGAACTCCTCACCACCATATCGACAGGCCACATCAGTGCCTCGTACAGAAGCTCGGATAACTGCACCTAGTTTTTCAAGAACACTGTCTCCATCGGCATGACCATAGGTATCATTATGGTGCTTAAAGTTATCAATATCCATGAGCATAAGAGAAAGTGGGTGCCCATGCCGTTGCGACCTCTGGATCTCCTTCGTTAAATGTTCGCTAAAATAACGTTTATTGAAAAGCTGAGTTAAGGCATCGATTATACTAAGCTCTTTATAACGCCTCTCACTCTCCTTAAGTGCCTGCTCTGCCACCACACGGGCAGTAACATCGGTGATATGCTCCACAACACCAATTAGCTCACCTACAGGGCCACGAAACGGCGTAGAAATAATATGATAATGAACTGTGGTGCCGTCAGGCAATCTATGATCAATATCATTTTCGACACGATTTTCACCTTTCTTTATGACCTTCAATGGGCATTGAGTCGAACGGCATAAACTATTACGAAAAGTTTCATAACATTTTGAGCCAATTGCCTGATCCCTCGTCTTATCAACCATCGCCAGGAAATTATCATTGCAGCGCAGCAGTTTGCAGTTGACATCAACAACAATAATTCCGCCTGCAATTGTTTTAAAAATCTGATTAATTTCAATATAGGACTGCTCCGCCTCGCGGGTCATATCATTGGCTCTGGTAATAGCAGCCTCCAACTGGTCATTAAAATCTTCCTGTTCATCTTTGTAGTGCGAAATTTTCTTATCAATTTCTTCTCGCTGAAGAGTCTCAAGTAAACCTTTTGCCAGCGTAGAAAGCCAAAGCTCAAAATGATCCTGCCCGCTATCTTCAACCCAAAACGAGTCAAGACCAGCGTCTACAATTAATTGTAGACCGTCAAGAGACGCTTGGGGCGCAATCTTGACAATGGTCACATACATACCATCGTTTTTTGCTCTAATGTTTTTTATGAATTGAGACGATTTATCTGCAGGAACAGACGATCCGATAACAATCAGACGGGGTGCGTATTGGTCAAAGTGATCAACAGCCTCTTGGGTAGACTGAAATGAGGTTGCACCAAAACCCAACAGTTCAAAAAAGCCGTAAAAAATTTGGCTCAGTGCATTACCACTTTCAACTACTATGGCCTGGTATTTTTTTTTACTATCCATGCTTAAACCTTATAACATGCCAGCAAAAGAGTAAACCGATAAAAAAAAATTTACAAAATTCTTGACTTGCAATTTAGATTTTACGAAACTCAATATATTAAAACAAAACCTTAAGAGGCTCAAGCGCAATGACAAAAATATCAAGTGACCTTTTATTTGGAGAATTTCTTGTAAGAAAGGGAGTTGTTGACGAGCATGCAATTCTCGATGCCTTAAATCAGCAGCGAGAACATATTGTCCCAATCGGTCAGATAGCCCTAAAAGAGAAAATGCTCACAGTAAAGCAGGTCTTCAGTATTTTAAATACTCAGGTTGACAACAAAAAACTGTTTGGGGTTATCGCCATCGAGCTTGGCTACCTTGCCGAAGCAGACGTTGAAACGCTTTTAGAAATTCAGAAAAATAACCGCTCACGGCTCGGAGACATCCTCGTAAAAATGGGGAAAATCAATAAAGCCGGTCAGGAAATACTACTCAATGAGTTCAACAAATCTAAGTAAGCCGTCGTTTATCAATCACTCGACTCGCTTTTCCTTCAAAACGCTCCAGACTTTTCTCTTCTACAAGTTTAACCTCAACCCCAATACCAAGTTCAGTGGCTAAACGTTTTTTTATCGTAGCAATAAGCTCGCCCTGCTTTTTCATCTGGTCAAAGAAAATCGACTCAACAACCTCTACCATAACCGTTGTCTTATCGAGACGCCCTTCACGTTCCACTACAATCTGATAATGAGGCTCCGTTCCCTCTACTTCAAACAACACTGATTCAATTTGAGATGGAAAGACATTGACGCCTTTAATAATCAGCATATCATCGGTACGACCGAACACACGATGCATTCGCAGCAATGTTCTGCCAAATGGACAAGGCTCCAGCATCAATTTGGTTAAATCGCGGGTTCGATACCGAATGACAGGAAATGCCTCTTTGGTCAATGTTGTTATTACCAGCTCACCCACCTCTCCAGGAGGCATTGGCTCAAAGGTTTCAGGGTCAACAATTTCAGCCAGAAAATGATCTTCATTAATGTGCAAACCGTTACACTCCTGACATTCGCCAGCAACCCCAGGACCCATAATTTCGGACAGGCCATAGTTATCTGTGGCGATCACATGCAGTTTATCCTGAATCTCTCGACGCATGGCCTCAGACCAGGGCTCTCCTCCAAACAGGCCATATCTCAGGGGTAGAGCGTTTACCTCAATACCCTGCTCCACCATAGCATCCGCCAGCAACAAGGCATAACTTGGAGTGCAAACCAGCGCTGTGGTTTTAAAATCCTGCATGATCTGCAACTGGCGTTTGGTGTTTCCACTTGAAATAGGAATAACAGAGGCACCTATTCGTTCTGCACCATAATGCAACCCGAAGCCACCAGTAAAAAGTCCATAGCCGAAGGCAATCTGGACAACATCATCCTGACTGACACCAGCACCAGTCAATACACGACCGCAAAGATTTGCCCAGGTCTTAATATCATTTTGAGTATAGCCAACAACCGTTGCCTGCCCTGTTGTACCAGAAGAAGAGTGCACTCTGACAACATCTCTGAGTGGTACAGCGAAAAGGCCATAGGGATAATTATCGCGCAGATCCTGTTTCGTGGTAAAGGGGAGTTTGCGAAGATCTTCAAGAGAGGCAAATCCGTCCGGATCGACATTCAACTCTTTAAATTTCTGCCGGTAAAAAGGCACGTGGGTCGCAACACGAAAAAGGGTCGCCTGTAACCGCTCCAGTTGCAGTTGCTCAAGATCCTCTCTAGGCATGCACTCGCTTTCTTGTTCCCAGTACATGATATTCCCTCCGGTAATTTATAACTTTTTATAAACTGTCAACTATTTACTCTACGCTAACAAACAGGCCGCATACTCAGCATGCTTGGGACCATCAGACTCCAGCTAGTCAACATCCCTGCCAAGATAGGCACGCTGAACATCTTTATTTAACAACAAATCCTGCGCAGGCCCTTGAACAATAATTTTGCCAGTTTCCAGCACATAGCCCCGATCTGCAACGGCCAGAGCTGCCTTAGCATTCTGTTCAATGAGCAGGACAGTATTTCCTGACTCTTTTATCTTTTTAATAATCCCAAAAATATTTTTTACGATAAGCGGAGCAAGGCCGGTAGAAGGCTCATCCATCATTATCAACTCAGGTTTTGCCATTAAGGCTCGTCCAATGGCAAGCATCTGCTGCTCACCTCCTGACAAGGTGCCAGCAAGCTGTGATTCTCGGTCTTTCAAAACAGGAAAAAGCTCATAAATCCTGTCTAGTTCAGCCATGGCTTGCCGCCTGTCTTTCTTGTACTGGACATAACCACCTAAGATTAGATTTTCCTTAACCGTCATTGCAGCAAAAACCTGCCGTCCCTCAGGCACCAGAGAGCAACCTGCCGCCACAATTTTTTCTGGTCTGACCTTGACGATTGGCTTTTCCTGAAGAAATATTTCCCCGCCAGTTGCCCGAATCAAGCCGGTTATGGTGCGGAGCAAGGTTGTTTTACCTGCCCCATTGGCACCTATAAGGGAAACAATTTCCCCTTTAGCCACATGCATTGAAATGCGCCGAAGGACTTTAAGCTTGCCGTATCCCGACTCAAGATTTCTAATTTTAAGCATCGTCATCCCCGAGATAGATCTGGATAACTTCCTTATTGGTCTGAATTTTTTGAGGAACGTCCTCTACTAATTTCTGACCAAAGCTTAAGACAACAATTTCATCTGAAATATCCATGACAAGAGACATATCATGTTCAACAAGCAGAATTGTTATTCCATAATCACGGATCTTGGTAATCAAGCGGGCAAGTTCAGCTGTTTCGTAAATATTCAAGCCTGCGGCCGGTTCATCGAGCAGTAGAAGAGATGGTTCAGAGGCAAGGGCCCTGGCAAGCTCAACAGCACGTTGTTGACCAAAGGCCAGGCTGGTGGCCTCAGTGTCGGCAAAATCTGCAATTTCCAACAGTTCAAGGAGTTCAAATGATTTTTCCCGTATATGCCGCTCTTCACTCCATGTCCCCGGCAAACTTAACATTCCAGCCCAAAATCCTGCCCTACTCCGGGTATGTCTGCCGACCATGACATTTTCCAAGGCCGTCATGCCGGCGAACATTTTGATATTTTGAAATGTGCGGGAGATGCCCCGAGTTGCTATTTTGTAAGGCGGCAGTCCCTGTATTTGCTTATCTTTAAAAATCACCTTACCAGTGTCAGCCAGCAATGAGCCGCTGATAAGATTAAATAACGTTGTTTTCCCTGCGCCATTCGGCCCGATAACGGCTTTAATGGTTCCTTCATTCACGGCAAAGGAAACATCACTAACTGCCTGCAAACCGCCAAATGACTTGTTAACTGATTTGACCTCAAGAAGGGATGCCACTAGCGCACCTCCTTACTTTCAGCAGACTGTTTTTTTGTTGAAAAAATTAAGCGCAGGTTTTTCCAGAGATGAACACGCAAAATACCTTCCGGTGCAAAAAGCATGATACCAATTAAGATGGCACCAAAAACCAAATCATCATAGGAACCAAACATGCCTCGTAAGCTCATAAAGTTAAGAGCAAAACCCATCAGCAGGCTTCCCCAGATACTCGCCATTCCACCAACCGCAACAATAGCGACATAGCGCACGGATGTCATAATACCCGCTTCGGAAGGCCCTAAGATTGCAAACACTTGTTCTTCTTCGATAAGCTGCTTGGCAAAGGAGATCGCCTTTTCCGGACTTCCGCCGGAATCCTTAATGATCAACTCTATTTTATCGCCATTCAGACCACCG
>JADGBM010000020.1:31579-36417 GCA_015231515.1 Desulfobulbaceae bacterium | reverse complement strand
CCAGTTCAATGGCCCTGAAGAGATCAATTCGGCAATTGAGCCCATACGTGCCTCAGTTGCCAAAGGAAAAGTTCCAATAGTTTTCTGGGATGAGTTCGATTGCCGATATGATAACCATGAGTTTGGCTACCTCCGTTATTTCCTGCCCTCAATGCAGGATGGGGTTACCTATGTCCATGGCACACCTTATAATATCGGCCGTTCCATCTTTGCCTTTGCCGGAGGAGTAAAGCCAGACTGGGCGAGCATGGAAGATTTAATCAACCCCGAGAACCCCAAGACATTGCAACTTGCCAAAACACTCAAAATTCCCGACTTTATGAGTCGCCTGCGTGTGGTAATTGATATCGACGGCATTGAAATTGACGATTCACTCTTATCGACCAATAACAACAAAGAACAACTGGACGATCTGCACCGTATTTTAATGAAAAGAGCCTTCATCATCGCTCATCAGATGGATACCCACTGGAAAAAGGCAGCACGCAAAACTTCCGGTCTGCTTCTGCGCCTGCTCATTGCCAAATATAAGTTCGGTGCCCGCTCCATTGAAGCCGTTATTGAGGCCAGTGGCGCAGAAGACCGTTTAGTATACGGGTTGCCAGAACTCATTTCACCTTCTGCAGCAAGAATTCATGCGGAGTGGCGGGTAGGTATTGAACGTGAAGTTGACCAGATTCGAAAAACTCAGGGTGTTCGAGCTGTCTGGTAGAGATCTACAAGAGTCTGACCAGAAAACAAATCTAATTAATCGTGGTTTGCCACTTGAAATATATTCAATAATTTTAATAAGATAATTAAAAACGGACAACCGCTTACTTTTTGACAGTAGTCATTAGTTTGTTCAGCATTCCAGCTGGACGCATTTTTAATATATTCGGGGTATATTTCTAATTTTTTAAAGGGAGGTATTATGTCAACAGCAACAGAAGCATATACCTATGACGCTGTGAAAGGGTTCACCTTTTCATCGATGTTATGGGGAGCCGTAACTGTGTTAGTGGGTATTCTCATATCTGCGCAACTGGTTTACCCGGAGCTTAATTTTGCTCCGTGGCTAACCTATGGACGCCTGCGTCCTCTCCATACTAACGCGGGTGCTATTGGATTCGGAATTGGCGCAATCTTTGGTGTCTCCTTTTACATCACCCAGCGATTAACAGGCACAAAACTTGTCTTTCCCAAGCTCGCACGTGTGCAGCTCTGGCTGTTCAACATTGCGGTTGTTTTAGCGGCCTTAAGCCTCTTAGGCGGTATGAACACCACCAAAGAATACGCCGAGTTAGAATGGCCACTTGATATTGTCGTGGTCATCCTATGGGTTATGTTTGCCATAAATATTTTAGGGACAATTTACAAGCGTAAACACCTCCAGATGTACATCTCCCTCTGGTACATCATTGCCACAGTGGTGGCAGTTGCTATTCTCTATATTGTCAACAATCTTGCCATTCCGGTAAGTTTGACAAAATCATACTCCGTTTTCAGCGGCGTCAATGACGCTAATGTCCAATGGTGGTACGGCCACAATGCGGTTGGCTTTATTTTTACGACACCCATCTTGGCAATGTTTTATTATTTTTTCCCAAAGTCAGTCAACCTGCCAATATTCAGCCATCGCTTGTCAATTGTGGCTTTCTGGAGTCTAGTTTTCGCCTATTTATGGACGGGGGCCCATCATCTTGTTTACACTCCGACACCTGACTGGATTCAGACTCTGGCCATCGCCTTTACCATTTTCCTGATCGCACCATCATGGGGCTCTGTAGTAAATGGCTATTACACCATGGGCGGCAATTGGGACATGATGAAAGAGAAGGATAATTATCTGATCAAGTTTTTCATCACGGGCATCACTTTCTACGGCTTGCAGACAGTTCAGGGGCCATCGCAGGGTCTACGAACCGTGTCGGCCCTAATGCATTATACCGATTATGTGCCTGGCCATGTGCACATGGGCACCATGGGCTGGGTTACCATGACCATTTCTGCCTCAATTTACTATATGATCCCCCATATATACAAAACGAAGATTTTCAGTATAAAACTTGCCAATCTCCATTTCTACCTGGTTTTTGTTGGACAGATTATGTTTTCAATTACCATGTGGATTACAGGCCTCCAGCAAGGTGCCATGTGGCGCAAAACCGACCCTGACGGATCGTTGACCTACAGTTTTATTGAAACAAATCTTGCAAATATTCATTATTGGAATCTTCGAACCTTTGCCGGCATAATTTTTCTGGCAGGCTTCCTGGTGTTCGTCTACAACATTGCAATGACTGTGAAAACTGCAAAAATTGGCAATTTACAAGGGGAGGTGGCCTAAGATGAGTATCTACAATAAACCTATCTCCTTTACTTTACTCGCTGCCGGAACAATACTGGTTGGCACCATCGCGATGGTCGTCGTTCCCATGTTTATGCCATCAACTCAACCCCACAGTGATCTACAAAAAGCATACAGCCCAATCGAACTAGCCGGCCGCGATGTCTACCAGGCTGAAGGCTGTAACAATTGTCATACCCAGACCATCAGACCCTTGAAAGCTGAAGTTGCCCGCTATGGACCATACTCAAAGGCCTGGGAGTTTGAATACGACAGACCGTTTCTCTGGGGTTCTAAACGTACTGGGCCAGATCTTGCCCGAATCGGTGGCAAATATTCAGACAAATGGCATTACAGACATTTTGAAGATGCCCGGAAAGTTGTAGCTGGTTCCAATATGCCTGACTACGGTTTTCTGGCTAACAACATGCTTGACCCTGACACAGTTGAAAGTCATATAAAGGGAATTGGCTTTCCGTATACCTCTGATGATATAAAAGCAGTTGTCGGCAAAACCGAACTGGATGCCTTAGTTGCCTATATGCAAATGCTTGGAATGGCCATCCCACGTACACCGACTTCCCAGATGGTTGCTGAGGGAGACAAAAACCCAAACACAGGTAGCGATGCAATTGCTGCTGGCCAAAAGACCTTTGATCTGTATTGTGTTGGCTGCCATAGCTTAGACATGTCGGCTGACTTTGATCCCGACCTTGTCGATGTGGTCTGGATTGGCTACTCTGAAGACTTTGAAGACTGGGAGCTCTTTCAGGTGGTTGCCAGAGGTACGAGAGAAGGATACGAACGGCGCGCAGAAGGAGGAATGCCTCCTTTTGGCGAGATGTTAGGCAAAGACAAAATATGGAACCTCGTTGCCTATATTCGAGCGCAGGTGTCATCAAAAAAATAGTGACTTCGCCCCGGAACCTGGCTCAGCCGTCAATGGCAGTCAGATCCTATATTCTTGCAGGACAAGGAGTGTATTATGGCTAAATTAGATAAGGCTAAAATCGAGTATGAAACCCATGAAGATCATGATGGGATAGGTGAAGGCAAAGCAGACATCCCAGGCGGCTGGAAGCTCTACTTTTATGGAACTATCGCCTGGATGGTATACTATGTTTATGCGTACACACCACTATTTACCGGCTGGACCCAGTCGCAAGGATTAAAATAGGGATCTTGATACATCTATCTCTTGGCAGCACTTTGCGTAGTGCTTTAGCGGGTTACTAATGGGTACCATCCAAAAATACAGGAGGAGAGTGGTCTGGGCTTTGGCTCTCACCTATCTCCTCCTGCCATTTTTACAGGTTGGCGGCGAGAGCGCCTTTCGGTTTGATGTACCAACATTGAGACTCCATTTTTTTGAGACGGCCCTTTGGGTTCAAGAATTTTATGTGGTAATGCTGGCCTCGCTTTTTTCTGTTCTGTTTTTTTTCCTCATAACCCTGGTTTTTGGCCGGATCTGGTGCGGATGGCTCTGCCCCCAGACCATTATCAGTGATTTAACTGATCCTATTGTTCGGTTCAGCAAACACAGCTTCCTGGCCAAGGCTGCTGCGCATCTTATTCTAGCTTTTTGGGCCTTATCTGTCGGCTTTAGCACAGTTTGTTATTTTGTCTCTCCCTATGAAGCTATTCCGGAGATACTGGCATTGAAACTCGGTCCAGTGGCCACCGGCAGCATAGTGGTTATTGCCCTGCTCACCTATTTCAATCTTGTTTTTTTGCGCCGAACCTTTTGTGCAACTATATGTCCATACGCCAAGTTCCAAGGCGCAATAACAGATAACAAAACCCTTAAAATCTGCCTGGATGAAGGGCGTAAGGACGAATGTATCCACTGCAGGCAATGTTTGAAAGTTTGCCCAACCGGGCTCGATATCAGAGAAGGAATGCAGATGAGCTGTATTATGTGTGCCGCCTGTGTAGATGCCTGCTCTGCGGTAATGAGCAAAAACAACAAGAAAGGCCTTATTACTTATAAATTTGGCGCACTCGACACATTTGGTTTTGCAGAGATACTCAGACCCGGAGTACTGGCGCTGTTTTTGTTGATAGCAGTGACGTTTGGTTTGTTTTCGCACCAGGCATTTTTCCGCACGGCTTTTGACTTTAACATCCTGCCCCACTCCTTAACACCACGCTATACAAAGGCTGGGGAAACTCTTAATGCCTACGTACTCTCCATTAAGAATATGGACAAGAAGGAGATAGCCCTCAGCCTTACAGTTTCAGATGTTCCAGATGGGTCTGAACTCAAGCTCTCAATTACCGAGCCGCTGCTAATTCCAGCCGGTATTGCCGGAAAGTTCCCTCTGTTCATTCGAACAAAAGAGAAAATCGAAGGCGACAGCAAAATAACTCTCAGATTAGAGAGTATTGAAAATCCGAAACAAGTTGCTGAGAAATCAGCATATTTTATAATTCCACAAACTAAATGACCAAAGAAAACGCATTATGAAAAACACCTTAATCGCTACCTATTCTCTTTTTATTCTCTTTC
>JADGBM010000020.1:24492-31537 GCA_015231515.1 Desulfobulbaceae bacterium | reverse complement strand
GCGACGTTGATAATGCTTACGAGAAAGGAATGCAATACCCTGTTGAACTTGAAAAAATTGCTAAACTCGGCTGGAATTTTTCCGTCAAGAACAATCTCGTTGTTGCCGGCGCCCCAGGAACGGTCGAACTGTTGATTGTTGACAATGAAGGGATCCCTGTGCAAGGGGCTCAGGTATCAATGGAATTTTCCCTGCTCACAAAACCAGATGGCCTCCCCAGTCAATCAGCCCCAGAGAAAAGCCCAGGGCAGTATCTAGCCACTGTTGATCTGCCTGTTCACGGGCACTGGCTTGTTGACGTAAAAATCATATACAATGGCGAGACCTTGCTGCACACATTTAAACTTTACATTGAAAAGGGCAAATAACAATGAACCTGATAATGATGTACGGATTACTTCTCGTTGTGGTTTTTGTAGCCATAATCATCTACTTCTATTCACCAAAGAGAAAAGATGAGGTTGAAGAGGCCAAGTATACAATGCTTGATGATGACTGAGTGATGGCTTAAATGGATAGTACCTCCACAGAGCATGAGGTTAAATGCACCCACTGCCTGCTTGAAATCAGCCCCCATGATGCTTTGTATCTTGAAAATAAAGCAGGCAGGCAACTTCCCTTTTGCTGCAGTGGCTGCCGTGGAATTTTTGAGTTAATTAACGAAGAAGGACTCAACTCCTACTATAGCCGCAGGCAGGGCTGGACCAGTGGCCCACCAGAAACCGCCACGATTCATATCGAGCTTTTCACAGAAAGAATCATCGAAGAAAAAAACGGCACCCTCTCAATTGATTTTTTATTAAGCGGTATCCGTTGCGCTTCCTGCATCTGGCTAATCGAAAAGGTTGTTAGTAAGATTGCTGGTGTAGAAAGATGCCAGCTGAACTATGCGACCAACAGGGCCAAGATTGTTTGGCAGCCATCCACTACCAGCCTCCCGCTGATACTGACTCAAATACAGAGACATGGCTATACCCCCCATCCTGTCGACGGCAATGAGATGGAAAACAGGGAAGGGCGCGAACTGCTCATTCTTTTTGGAACTGCGGCTTTTTTATCCATGCAATTAATGATTTATTCCATGGCTCTTTATGCGGGCTATTTCCAAGGCATGGATCCTGGCATGCGTCTGATTTTGCAAATTGCCGCCGGCCTGGTTGCCACTCCAGTTGTCTTCTTCAGCGGCAAACCATTTATAAAAGGTGCCATCGGCGGGCTGAAATCATTTCACTTCAGCATGGATTTTTTAATTGTTCTGGGCGTTGGGGCAGCCTATTTCCTGTCAATTTACCAGACCGTAATTGGCGGTGAAATCTTCTACGACACCGCCGTGATGATTATCACCTTGATTCTCCTTGGCAGATTAATTGAATCGGGCGCCCGAAGAAAAGCTGCTGGCGCAGTCCGTGCCTTGGCCTCTTTAGTCCCGGATCAGGCACGACTTGAGGAAGATATCTATCAGCCTGTCAAAAGCATCACGGTTGGCCAAGAGATCATCGTTTTGCCCGGTGAACGTATTCCTTTAGACGGTATAGTAATCAATGGCAGCTCCGAAGTAGATGAATCGATGCTTACCGGGGAGTCGCGCCCATTAGGCAAAAAGGTTGGCGCCCCCGTTCTGGGGGGAACAGCTAACTTAAACGGCAGAATCGTCGTCAAGGTTACGCATACCGTTGCCGAAACTGTTCTGAGCCAAATCATTAAGTCGGTTGAAGAGGCCCAGTCGAGAAAAGCCCCGGTTCAAGCTGTGGCCGATCGAATCGTAGGATATTTCGTACCAGCGGTACTGCTGGTTGCTGCCGCTGCATTTTTCATGGCACTTAACGAGCATTCTATTGAGGAGTCTGTTATTCGAATGGTTTCGGTGTTAATTGTTGCCTGCCCCTGTGCACTTGGCCTTGCAACGCCTCTGGCAATTCTGGTAGGTACTGGAATTGGAGCCAGCAGAGGAATATTATACAAGGGCGGTGACATTTTAGAACATGCCAGCAAAATCAAGCGGGTTGTTTTCGATAAAACAGGAACCTTAACAACCGGCCAGATGGCCGTTGCCGAAGCAGATATTCTGGGGCGAAAAACCAGCAAGGAACACTGTTTATTGCTGGCAGCATCCTTGGAGTCTGGTTCCGAACACTCAATCGGCAAGGCATTTTTAAGAGAATACAAGGCACGTGATCTTTACCCTGTGAAGGAATTTAAAGCGCATATCGGCTTAGGTGTCAGCGGAACAGTTGAGGCAAAAGAGTATCTTTTAGGCAGTCTTCCTTTTATGCTGAAATCAGGCGTGGTGATTGATGATGCGAACGCTGACTTTCAACAAAGAGGTGAAACTCTTATTTATCTTGCACAGGGCACAGAGCTGCTGGCAATATTCAATATTACCGACAAACTCCGGCCAGAGGCTTCGAGTATGGTTTTAGAGCTAAAAAAACTTGGCATTCAAAGCTCACTGGTTTCAGGGGACCGACAGCTTGCTGTAAGCAGGGTTGCATCGGCTGTTGAGATGCATGATTACCGGTATGAGGCCATGCCTTTAGATAAAGTTGCCTATATCGAAGATCAACAGAGAGCCGGTTATCGGACTGCCATGGTCGGTGATGGCATTAATGACGCCCCAGCTTTAACAACCGCCGACGTAGGTATTGCAGTTGCCAAAGGCACTGATATTGCGATGGATAGTGCGGATATTGTCCTTATGCGAGATGATCTCAACTTAGTAACAGAGTCACTGATTTTGGCCGACAAGACATTCTCAACAATTAAGCAGAATCTGTTTTGGGCCTTCGGCTATAATCTGCTCGTTTTGCCTGCCGCCTTTCTGGGACTGCTGCACCCTATAATCAGTGCGGCGGCCATGGCCTTAAGCTCCTTATGTGTCGTTGGCAACTCCCTTCTCCTCCGCAAACACAACTCAGGGGCTGATTCATGATCTGGACAGCGGTTATGCTCTTGTTGTTTTCCCTTTTTCTGGGAGTTGCGGCCTGGCTGTTCTTTGTATGGGGTGTGAAGAGCGGCCAGTTTGATGATATTGAGGGTCCAAAATACCGAATTTTTGACGATGATGAAGAGGAAAACCTTATTGGGCGCGATAACTCAGAGGGCAGCAACGATAAAATAGATGCCCATCCCGATCAGCAAAAGCATGGATAGTTTATTAAAAATCCCGCGTTTTGAGATAATATAGTTTCCGAACAGTGCTGCCGTCAGCATCGCAACAGATGTGCCCAAGCCAAATGCTGCCATGGCTGAGCCTCCTGCTAATGGGCTCCCAAGCGCAACAGCACTGACTAGAGCACTGTAGACTAAACCACAGGGCATAAAGCCAAGGGTGATTCCCAGCAGAAACGGACTGCTTGGTTCAACTTTGCGAATACTGTTGATAATGGCAGTTACTAAAGTTATGCTTTCAGCTTTTTTTAAAAGATTCTTCCCCACAAGACCAAAAAGACCATACAACACTAAAAATATTCCGGCAGCAATCGCAGCAAAGCCCTGGATTCGGATCAGATCACCACTAATTTTACCCAGGATTCCACAGAATAATCCTAACGAGATGTATGTTGTAATGCGCCCCGAATTATAGGTTATATGCGGAAGAAGGAGTTGCAGTTTGCCGGATTTCTCCTTACAACTGAAGCGGGAGGCGATGTAGAGGACAAAGGGGTTGCACATCCCGACGCAGTGCCCAAATCCTCCGAGAAGCCCCAGGACAAAAAATCCTGTTATATTGTTATATACACTCATCACGAATTCACTTTTATGAAATCACTGCTTTATCTATTCTTTACTGGCCTTGTTTTTCTTACAGGATGCACAAGGCCGGAGGCGTTAGGTCCCGGCGCCACGTTTCCCGCACTTTCGGTTGAAAACCTTTCAGGAGAAACAGTGGCTGTTCCCGCGCAATTTTCGGCCGAGATGCGTCTAATTTCCATCAGGACCCTTGGTTGCCGCTTCTGTAAAAGTGATTTTGCCGAGATGGAGAAACTATACCAATATTATGACAGAGATAAACTTGCTATTTTCGTGATTAATGTTGGTTTTGAGAAAAAAAATGTAGCGGATTTCCTGCGGGACAAAACTGTTTCATTTCCGGTGCTGGTAGACAAGGCGATGGAATCGATGAAACTGACAAAGACCACAATTTTGCCGGTTGTTTATCTTATTGACTCAAGAGATGTCATTATAGCGCGTATTCAAGGCAGCTTCAGCTTCGAAGAAATCAGATACGAAATAGATTCTTTTGCAGAAAAATCTCTCAGAGAGAAAAACTCTTTATAACTGGATCTACAAGGAGTTATAATCTTCCCCATAAATTTCTGCATAGAGTCTTCTGGATAACTCTTTGGCTTCAGAAATTTTCTGCGGAGTCAAAATATTGTCGGCAAGTGTCTTATTGGCAATCGCCTTCTGATCCTGCTTCAATGCCGCAATCGTCCACCAGGCATAGGCAGAGACCAAATCTTTTTCAAAGCCAAAACCTCTGGCATACAGATAGCCAAGATTATGTTGCCCCGTGGCATTACCCTGCTCAGCTGCCTTTGTGTACCAGTGTATAGCTTGCTTATAATCCTGACCAATGCCCAGTCCCTCCTGATAGATGCGCCCTACCCGACATTGCGACTCAGCATGTCCCTTTTCTCCAGCCTTTGTAAACCAACGCAGGGCCTGGGCGTAATCCTGACTAACCCCAGTTCCAACCTCATACATTCGCCCGAGGCTATATTGAGCTTCAGCGTGACCTTGCACCGCGGCTTTGAGATACCACTGAACTGCTTTCGAGTATTCATCGCTATCATCAGCACGAGATTCACCGATACGGCCAAGACTATACAGTGACTCAGTATGGCCCTGCTCTGCGGCCTTAGTATACCAGTCTATCGCCTGCCCATAATCCAGCTTAACACCAGCACCGGACTCGTACATACGACCTAAACTATACTGGGATTGGCCATGTCCCTGATCGCCGGCCGTTGTGTACCAGTGCCTCGCTTGTATGTAATCCTGGACGACACCAGTGCCCGAACCATACATACGTCCTAAACTGTATTGCGCCTCAAGGTTTCCCTGCTCTGCCGCTTTCATGTACCAGTGCCTGGCCAGCTCGTAATCAGGGCTAGCACCCGCACCAGTCTCATACAGGCGTCCCAGGTTATATTGTGATTCAACGTGCCCCTGTTCCCCTGCCTTAGCATACCAATGCCTTGCCAGCCCATAATCACGTTCGACAACAGAGCCTTGTTCATAGGCCTTCCCAAGGCTAAACTGAGCAAACACCTTGCCCTCAGCAGCATAGCCCAGATGATAACTGAACTGTATCTGCTCCCAGGACTCCTGTATTTCCTCTGCAAACACCTGGTCAGGCGCTGTAGCCACGAGCGATAGAAGGAGTAACAATATGATTGGCAGTAGTAAAAACAGTCTCTTCATAGATAGTTCCAAGCCTTAAACTCGACTTCGTTTCAGAATGAAAGTTCACTGATACCGCGACGACAAACAAGTAACTGGAAAAACAGAGGTTGTCAAATATTTCAAACTAAGCGATACTCTCAACAGGCTTCCCCTGTCAACAGTCCACTCTCCATTTAACCTTACACCTAATTAACGGGTTCTAAGGTTTTCAGCCACCTCGGAATATGGCTGAAAGTCAGTGGTCATCGCTAAAGAATTTTGACAATACGCATGGAGCACCATTTCACACTATGGTTTGCTGTAGGAATTTATTTAAGAGGACAGAAAGAACCGGCTCGGTGTTATGCCTGAGCTGGGTAAAACCAATACGGATATTCATCCTTGTTGATGTTGCCGCAAACACCAGCTATGTCCTCATAAATCAAGGGAGGATTAGCCTGATTGCCATCTTGCTGACTGTGATCAATCTTGCTCTGTGCAACACTCTGCTAACCGAGTGTAAGCGCAGTGTGGCATACCACCGAATGCTCAAGAACCGGGGCCAATAATCCCCAATCGCAACATTTCGTTGGTAATTTCGGCAAGCGGCAGACCAACTACATTGCTGTAGGATCCAAAGATCTCTTTAACCAAAACCCCGCCAAATGATTGAATCCCATAGGCACCTGCCTTGTCAAGCGGATCACCCGTTTTCACATAAGCAGCCAGAATATCATCAGAGAGATCATTAAACCAGACTTCTGTTTCAGAAATTTGTTGAACCGATCTGTTTTGCTGAAAACAGCTGATGCAAAAGCCGGAAAGCACTCGATGCCTCTTGCCGGAAAGTTGTTTAAGCATGGCAAGCGCTGCACTGCTGTCGCTTGGCTTACCTAGAACTTCATCGGCAATCACAACCGCTGTATCAGCTGCAATGACCCATACTTCCGGCACGGTCACAGCGATGGCTTTGGCCTTTTCTCCAGCAACACGTTGAACGTATTTTTCCGGTGATTCTTCTGCCAGAAGGCACTCGTCAACTTCTGCGGCCCGGACTTGAAAATCAAGGCCAAGAGATCTCAACATCTCCTGGCGACGAGGTGAGGCAGAGGCGAGAATGAAAGGCTTTAGGGTTTTGTAGAGAGGCATTGGGAGGGTTATCGGTTTAAATGGTTTGAATTTAACTGCAACAATCGAACTACGAATACTCGAACTACGATCATTCAAACAGAACTGCTTTCGACAAAAATTATTATTTAGTCGTCGATCAAGAACGACATGTAATCATACTTGCCTCGAACATTCAAAAGGCTTTTCCTTCGATTATTCGTAATTCGTCATTCGATTGTTTGTCTTTTCTCTTCCCAAAAAGCTACCCTCATCAAACGCCAAAATCAGGCCCTGATCGAATAGCCGCCGTCAACCACGATGGTCTGGCCGCTGATCATGTTAGCCAGTTCACTACACAGAAAAAGACTGACATCAGCAACATCTTCCGGTGTTGTCAAACGGCCAAGCGGCGTACGCGCCCTGGCCGTATCAAGAATTTCGTCGCGATTAGGGAATTTTTTAAGGGCTTCAGTATCGACGGCGCCCGCACTTAAGGTATTAACATTGATTCCTTTCGGACCAAGTTCCACAGCAAGATGTCGCACCA
>JADGBM010000020.1:0-24404 GCA_015231515.1 Desulfobulbaceae bacterium | reverse complement strand
CCTGCTGCCAGGTGCCATGAATGGTACCGCCTGCTGGGCCAAGGTCAACAGCGCTCTGGCGTTTATATCCATCGCCCAGTTCCAGTGCCTGGCGTTTAGCTCAAGCACCGGCTTTAATACGCCAGAAGCGGCGTTACTGACTAAAAAATCAAACCGGCCATAGGTATCCTTAACGATCTCAAACATGTTTTTGACATGATCATCGTCAGCAACATTAGCCTTGACAACAACACATTTTGCGCCGCATTTTTCGATCAGATGGGCGGTCTCCTCCGCATCCCTTTTATGCCGGATATAATTTACAACCAGGTTTACACCGTTTTGTGCAAATTTCACGGCAATAGCCTTGCCGATACCCCGAGAACTCCCAGTAACTAAAGCAACCTTACCCTGAAGATTAAACATTTCCTCTCCTCACTCTCATTTAAAAAAGCCTTCTTATACTATTAAATAAGAAACTCTGCACCTGAAACCGAACGGGTGACAACATCTCTGGAACCTGAAAACCCTGAACAGTCAGAGCTGACGGTTTCAACAACGGAAAGACCAGGCTGCTTATATTACAGCCAACCTTTTCCCTGAGCCTGCACTCCAGCCACACAGGTGAAGCCTCTGGATCGACAGCTAGAATCTGCATAATTGCTGTTTCAAGAGCAACAGGATTCCTGCTGGCACCGATAACCCCCAACTCGAAAGGTTCTCCCCCCACAGGCCCACGCTTGTGCATGGCCACAATCCCGTCCGCAATACTGATTCCCTCCGGCACAACATCAAGTAAATCAACAACCAGCTTCACAAAATGTTTATCGCCATGCTGCATATGTGCTACGGCCTTTCGCCAGGAAAGCACCACACCAAAATAGTTCTTCACCGCCAAAGTCAAACGTAATTGATTATGGGCCTTAACTTTAGGGAGATTAATCAGATACTCATGCTCATAAATTTCACCTGCTATTACCGGACGAAATCCTGTCTCAGTTTCAACCCGTTTTTTCTTTCTAAAATTTATCAAGGCAACCGGCATGCCTTTAAGCGCCTCAGTGTAGCCAAATTTCTCCATGACACTGAGCGCTGAACCAAACGCCGGCGAGTCACCAACACTCACACGCGCACCCTGATCAAGACACCAGGCCGCTACAGCCGCTACAAAACCTGGGTGTGTGATAGCCTCTCCCTGATGCCCGGCACCAGAAACCAGGTTCGGCTTTAAGAGTACGCGGTCTCCTGAGCATAAAGAGAAACCAAGAGCACCACAAAGCTCGTCAATATGATCTTTAAGCGCCTCTTGTTCATAGTTCAGGCACCTCGTTAAAGCGACGTTCGTGCATGTTTTCATTCGGCAATGATACTGACTCTTTGTTTTTTTTCAAGAGCCGGCTTTTAGAAATCAGTCAATGAATTGACACATAGCACCTATAGAGTCATTTCATTGACATGATTTCTTTATTTTGTCATAACAAGTCAGAACTGGCAAACTTGCCACACAGTCTGATTTGAGAGGGTCTTCGGCAAACCCACGCACATGGCATAAGAATTGCTTTTAATGCCGTAAAAGTCAAAAATACTCTAACAGGAGCGTTGTTATGGCAGAAGAAGAAAAAGATCAAAACGTAGGCGATGAATCCGAACAGCCCAAAAAGAAAAGTAAAC
Organism: Desulfobulbaceae bacterium; assembly: GCA_015231515.1. Lineage (NCBI taxonomy): Bacteria > Pseudomonadati > Thermodesulfobacteriota > Desulfobulbia > Desulfobulbales > Desulfobulbaceae > Desulfobulbaceae bacterium. Next base: position 22,754 of record JADGBM010000020.1, on the reverse strand, counting down.
TTGTTCTCTTCGTAATCATTGGCCTTGTGTTCGCCCTGTTAGCCGGTGGCGGTTATTTTGCCTACACAAAGTTTCTTGCCCCTGACCCAGCCATCGAACAGAGTGAGGTTGAAAAAGAGGTAAAGGAGCCCATTGGTGAAATGTTTACACTAGAACCCTTTGTGGTCAATCTCTCCGACCCCAAAGGGAAACGCTATCTTAAAGTAACAATAGCCATTGAACTTCCAGGGCCAGAGGTTCTTGAAAGTGCTGAAAAAGCCAAGCCCAAGCTCAGGGACATGATCATCATGCTCTTGACCAGCCTCTCTTTTGAAGAAGTCATGACTCCTGAAGGCAAGATTCGCGTCCGAGACGAACTCTTTGAGCGCGTCAACCTGATCTTGCGTCCAGACAGAGCCAACAATATCTATTTCACAGACTTTGTCATTCAATAAGCGCTGATATTATGGAACAGATATTAAGCCAAGACGAGGTCGATGCCCTATTAAAAGGTATTTCGGGCGGAGACATTGAGGAACCAGAAGAAGATATAAGCGAGGAAGACCTTGGCCATACCGTCTATGACTTCAGCCGGCAACAAAGTATTGTGCAAACGAAAATGCCGGCGATGGAAGTCATCAACGACACTTTCCTGCGCTCAATGCGATCCTCTCTGGCCAACACACTTCGTAAAATTATCGATATCACCTCCGTCCCTATGGAACTTGAGCGTTTTGGTGCCTTTGTCAGAACCCTGCCGGTACCAAGCAGTCTCCAGATATTCAAAATGGAACCCTTCAGGGGGCACGCTTTATTTGTCCTGGAACCAAAACTTGTTTTCGCCTTGGTAGAAACCTTTCTTGGCGGAACTGGCTCAAGGAATATCAGAATTGAGGGCCGTGATTTTACCGCCATCGAACAACGTCTCATTCATCGTGTCATCAACATCTTGCTTAACGACCTTGAAAAGGCTTGGTACTCCCTGCATCCGGTTAAAGTTCAGTATGTACGGAGCGAAATCAACCCCCAGTTTGCCAAAATTTGCGAACCTGAGGATGTCGTCCTCATCAACCGCTATGAAGTCGACATGGATCGAGCCGTTGGCAGTATCACCACCTGCATTCCGCTTGCTAACCTGGAATCTGTGAAATCAAAGCTGACAACCTCATTTCAGAGAGAACAAAGTGAAGAGGATATTCTTCTTGAGAATACCCTTAAAGAAAATATTAAAAATGTTCCTCTGGAGATCAAGGTCGAGCTTGGTAAAGCGCTAATTCCCGCCGGTGATATCATTGAACTTGACGTAGGTGACATTATTCAACTCGATCGAAGAAAAGATGACCTGCTCCCCTGCTACCTGGGAAATGTCCGAAAGTTTATGGGGACACCAGGACTGCACAGGGGTAACAAAGCCTTTTTGATTAAGCGTCTGGTCTTTGACCAGGAGCGCGACTAGACACAAAACTATACTAATCGAAGATAACCCATAAATAAAGTAACCACAGATGCCAATTCATTTTGATATTTTGTGAGGGAAAAAGTTACTAAGGAGAAATACAATGGCAGGTAAACCTACTGACGACGCTGGAGACGACTGGGCAACAGAGTTAGAGGATCAGAATGGCGGCACACCAGTAAGCTTTGATGAGTTAGGTGTTGGTTCTACGGACCAGGAGGGTGCCCATAACCTGGATTTTCTGCTGGACATCCCTCTTGAAGTTACCGTTGAACTCGGCAGAACTAAAATGATGATCAACAACATGCTGCATCTTACCCAGGGCTCGGTAATTGAACTTAGCAAGACTGCAGGCGAGCCTGTTGAAATTTATGTCAACAGCAAACTCCTTGGCAAAGGTGAAGTAATTGTTGTTAACGAACGCTTCGGCATTCGAATCACTGAAATTATCAGCCAGGCCGATCGGATTAAGAATATCGGATAACAGTAATCCCATGAAAAACCAACTCCTCTCTCCCAGGCCTTTAACAATGTTAGTTTGTGTTGGTTTTATCATAAAAGCACAAACCTGCCTGGCAATCGATCCTGCTTCCACCACCCTGCCGACAACCTTATCGAGCGACCTTCGTGAAACAACCTCCCTTATAGCCGAACTCTTCAAGGTTATGGGTTCTCTTGCTGTGGTAGTGGGGATTATGCTTCTGCTTTTCTTTCTTTTTAAAAAATCTGCCTTTAACAAAGGCCTTTCAGCGGCTGGATCGTTAATCAATGTGGTCGAGTCACGCATGATAGCCCCTAAAAAGTATATTGCCGTTGTTGAAATAGCCAACAAGTACGTTGCAGTTGGAATTACGGATAACAGTATTACGTTACTAACAGATCTAGAAAGCTCGGTGCTGCACAATGCCAACAGGTCCGGACAAAAAAGTGCGGCCTCACCATTTTCAGGAATGTTAAAAAAGGCCACCCGGGCCATACAAAAAAGACCACAATCAGCAGACAGTCGTGGTGAGGAGGCTACAGATGCTTAAAAAAGCAATAGTGCTTTCTCTCGTGACCCTTTCAAGCCTGCTTGTTTTACCTGATCCAGGAAAGGCGATTCAAATTCCAACGCTACAGATTGGTCTTGGTGAGGCGAACAACCCGGGTGAAGTCTCTGTTCTCATTGAAATCCTCTTAATCTTTACAGTACTGTCAATGGCTCCTGCCATACTATTAATGATGACCTGCTTCACGCGCCTGGTTGTCGCCTTTTCCTTTCTCAAAAAGGCACTAGGCACCCAGACAACCCCTCCGAACCAGGTCTTAATCGGTCTTTCCCTGTTTTTAACCCTGTTCATTATGACCCCGGTTTTCACTCAAATGAACACAACAGCAATCAAACCGTATTTAGACGAACAGATCTCTCTTGAAGAAGCCATGGAGGCAGGTATAAAGCCACTGCGCTCCTTCATGTTCAAGCAGACCAGGGAAAAAGACCTTGCCCTGTTTATCTCGATCGCCGATCTCAAAAAACCTGAAAACAAGGATGAGGTGCCAACCTCTGTATTAATCCCCGCCTTTATGATCAGTGAGTTAAAGACATCGTTTGAAATCGGCTTTGTACTTTTCCTGCCTTTTCTGGTCATTGACATGGTCGTTGCCAGTATCCTCCTGTCTATGGGTATGATGATGCTGCCGCCGATTATGATCTCTTTGCCTTTCAAGGTATTACTTTTTGTGCTGGTTGACGGCTGGTATTTAATCGTGGGCTCGCTGATCAAGAGTTTTGGAGTGTAATATGACCTCCTTAGAAGCAATTAACCTCGGCCATGATGCTGTCTTTATCTCACTGCTTGTTTCAACGCCCCTGCTGGCAATCGCCCTCATTGTTGGTCTGGCGATTGCAATTTTTCAGGCGACCACCCAGATACAAGAGATGACACTTACCTTCGTTCCTAAAATTGTTGCCGTCATGTTTGCTCTTTTATTTTTTGCCTCGTGGATGACAATTAAATTAACAGACTACACCCATGACCTTTTCATCAGGATTCCCGATCTTATTCGGTAACCTATAGCGTAGAAAAATGACCGATACCGCCCTCTTAAACTGGACCCTTAACAACGTGCTCTCCCTGCTGATCATTATGACCAGGGTCGGCCCATTGATATTTTTAATGCCGGTTATCGGTTCCACCAGTATTCCACCCCAGGTCAAGGTTCTCTTCACCCTGGTTCTCGCCTTGATTCTAGTGCCGACTGTCCAGGTTGTTCCTGAGAGTTTCCCCAAATCGGCTATTGACTACGCTCTTTTTGTTGGAACCGAAATCGCCTTTGGTGCTGTCCTTGCCTTTTTAGCACGTATGGTTTTTTCGGCCTGTGACATTGCCGGCCAGATGGTTAGTATCTCCATGGGTATGGGTATGGCAGGTGCGATGGATCCTCAATCCGGCACCCAGGTATCCTTGATCGGCAACCTCTGGAACATTATCTCCATCCTCATCTTCCTGGCCATTAACGGCCACCACCTGTTTTTCAGAACCCTGGTCGAAAGCTTCAACTGGGTAGAACCGGGCACCATTCATCTCTCCGATGCCACGCTTGCAGGCATTATTGATGCTGTGCAGCATATGTTTGTTTTAGCGGTTCAAATTATGGCCCCAGCCGCTGCAGCGCTGTTTCTTTCCCATGTTGCCATGGGCATTATCGCCAAAACAGTTCCGCAGATGCCGGTCATGATTGTCGCCATGCCTATGAATATTGCAATCGGCTTTATTTTTGTCGGTCTTTCAATGAGCTATTTCTTACCATTGATGATTAAAAATTTCGATAAAATGGGAGTCGAGTTATTCCAACTTGCTAAAGGCATGGGGGGGTAAAAGCAGGTTTGGTTGATTGGTTAAGTGGTTAAGTGGTTGGTTGAGCAATAGCTTAAAGGTATACCCCATTAAACGCAGTAAAAGCAGTTAACCGTCGGTGTGTGTTCGTGTGGGTCAGTGGCTAAAAAACATAACGTCGTTGAAGTTGAAAAGATCTAAATAAGGATCCGGAATGGCAGAAGAAAGCAGTGGCCAGGAAAAAACTGAGGAGCCTACCAGCAGGCGTCTTCAGGAAGCCAGAAACAAGGGTGATGTTGCAAAAAGCATGGAGATCCCTTCGGCCACGGTGTTGCTCGCCGGCCTTATGACCTTATACATGTTAAGCGGCTATTTTCTTAATACACTCTCTGCTGTAACAGCCTTTTACCTCGATAATGCTCACTCGATTAATATAACTCCTGGGAACATCCCTGGAATAGCCAAAGAGTGTATGCTCAATATGTCGTATCTCGTTGGACCTGTCATGATTGCAGTGTTTATCGCTGCCCTGATCTCCAATTATGCCCAGATCGGCTTCATTTTTACCGGTGAAAAAATGAAGCCTGATCTCAAAAAAATCGACCCTATCAAAGGTCTGGCTAAAAAATTCTCCCTCCAGGCACTGGCAGAACTCGTCAAATCATTGCTCAAAGTAGGCCTTATTGGCTACGTGGCCTTCAGCGAAGCCTATTCGGCTCTACCTGAATTTATGCCGCTCATGGATCAGACAACAATGCAGATTATGACCTTTGCCAGCATCACCGCTTTTTGGATTTTCTTAAAATGTGCGCTGGTAATCGCACTTCTGGCAATCCTTGACTATGCCTTCCAACGGTGGCAGTTTATGGAAAAAATGAAAATGACCAAGCAGGAAGTCAAAGAAGAGGCTAAAATGACGGAAGGCGACCCTCAGGTCAAAGGCAGAATCCGTTCGATCCAGATGCAGATGGCCCGACAACGAATGATGGCCGAGGTTCCAACCGCTGATGTCGTTATCACCAACCCGACCAGACTGGCCATTGCCCTGCGCTACACAGGAACTGAAATGAGCGCACCGTTAGTCGTAGCAAAAGGTGCTGGGGCTATTGCCCAGCGCATTCGTGAAGTTGCAGCGGAAAACAACGTGCCAATGGTTGAAGATAAACCTCTGGCCAGGGCACTTTACAAAAATGTGAAGGTCAATCATCCTATCCCGGAGAACCTCTTCCAGGCAGTCGCGGAAGTTTTGGCATATGTCTATGGAATGCGCAAGAAACGGGCGGCGTAGATTTTAGCTGTTAGCCTTTAACCTTTAACCCTTAACCCTTAACCTTTAGCCCTTAAAAAAATGGCAGAAAAAACAGCTGCATTAACAGGATTTAAAGCAATTAACATTGATGCATCCAGCATGGTCGTCGCCGTTGGAGTTGTAGCAATTCTCCTGGTCATGATCATGCCGCTGCCGACCCTTATCTTGGATCTGCTGCTTTCCTTCAGTATTGCCATCGGCCTGGTGATACTGCTCATGTGTCTTTACAATACCAACCCACTGGATTTCTCATCTTTTCCACCACTGCTGTTACTGACCACCCTGTTCCGACTTTCGCTTAATATTGCCTCCACCCGGCTTATCCTGCTGCATGGCCATGAAGGCCCCGGCGCAGTCGGTCAGGTTATCAACTCCTTTGGCAATTTTGTTGTTGGTGGAAATTATGCAGTTGGTCTTATCATCTTTCTGATCATGGTTCTTATTAACTTTATCGTAATCACCAAGGGCTCCGGACGTATTGCTGAAGTTGGCGCCAGATTCACCTTAGACGCTATGCCCGGAAAACAGATGGCAATTGATGCCGACCTGAACGCCGGCCTGATTGACGAAGATGGAGCAAAGGCCAGAAGAGCGGCCATATCCCAAGAAGCCGAGTTTTACGGGGCTATGGATGGTGCAGCAAAATTTGTGCGCGGCGAGGCCATTGCCAGCATCATCATAATGATCATCAATATTATCGGCGGTTTGTTCATTGGGGCTGTTCTGCAAAACATGGATGTTTTTCAAGCCCTTGAGACCTATACCCTCTTGACAATCGGCGATGGACTCGTCTCTCAAATTCCGTCTCTGATTATTTCAACTGCAGCTGGTATTATTGTAAGTCGTGCTGCTTCAGACATGAGTATTGGCGCCGAATTCGCCAAGCAGTTCGGTATGCAGCCTCAGGCTTTAGCCGTTTCTTCCGTCATCATCGGAATATTCGGCTTAATCCCGGGCCTTCCACACTTACCGTTCTTAATTCTGGCCGTCCTGCTCGGCACAATTTCCTATTTCACCTTTCATCAAAAAGCCATGGTTCAAGAAGCCGCCGACAAGAAAACAGAGAAAAAAGAGGATCTGCCAGGAACACCAGAAACCGTTGAGGCCCTTTTACCTCTCGACACACTACAGCTCGAAGTTGGCTACGGCCTTATTCCCCTGGTTGATGAAAACCAGGAAGGCGATCTTCTTGAAAGAATTCGTGGTATACGTCGGCAGTTCGCCATGGATATGGGCATTATCGTGCCATCGCTTCATGTCCGCGACAATTTACAGATTAAACCAGATGAGTATGTTCTCCTGCTGAGAGGCGTCGAAATCGCCCGCGGTGAAATCATGATGGGCTATCAGTTGGCCATGGACTCAGGCGGAGCCAAGCGTGAAATCGAGGGTATCCCGACTACAGAACCAGCCTTCAATCTACCGGCCTTATGGATTACCGAGAACAAGAAAGATGAGGCCCAATTAGCTGGCTACACGGTTGTTGACCCATCCACCGTTGTTGCCACCCACTTAACAGAAGTCCTGCGAAACCACGCCGAAGAACTTCTTGGCAGACAAGACACCCAGAAGCTCATCGACAACCTGGCCCAGAGCAATCCTAAGGTCATCGATGAGCTTATTCCTGATAACTTATCCTTGGGCGGCCTGCAAAAAGTTTTACAGAACCTTCTGCGAGAGCGCGTTTCCATCCGCGATCTGCTGACCATATGTGAAACTTTGGCCGATTACGCCACAATGACCAAAGATACGTCCGTTCTCACCGAATATGTTCGCCAGAAACTGGCCCGCTCAATAGTCGCCAATCATATCGATGATGATGGTAAACTGTATGTGCTGACCATCTCTCAGCAAATTGAAGATTTTATCCGAGAATCTATCCAGAAAACAGAACAGGGAACGTACCTTAACCTCGAACCGAACCTGGCCCAGAGGGTGGTTGAATCTGCTCAGAAGATGGTGGAGAAAGTATCCAATGACGGCTACCAGCCCCTCATCCTCTGCACACCGGTTATCAGAAGGCATTTGCGCCATCTGCTTGAACGTTTTCTGCCCCAGGTCATTATTCTTTCTAACAACGAATTAACTAACCAGGTTCAGATTAACTCATTAGGCACCATTGCGCTTAACCCTAAGCCATAAGGCACAGATGGGTAAAGGGTTCGAGGTTCGAGGTAAAAGGTAAAAGGTAAAAGGCTAAGGGCTAAGAAGTCAACAATAGTACCCTTTTGGCCTATACTCGTAACTCAGCTTTTAATTACGGACTTTTTGGCTAAAATCAGATACATACAGATCAATACCTTTTTATGCCAAACTTAAAACGATAAATACCATGCGAATTAAACGTTTCGAAGCAAAAAACACAACAACAGCGCTTGCCATGATTAAAAGTGAAATGGGAGACGATGCCGTTATTTTAGCCACACGATCCATCGGCAAGAAAAACGGTAAAACCCAGATGGTTGAAGTCGTTGCGGCAATGGACTACGACATTGAAGAGATTGCCATGAACGATGCCGAAGCTGGCGTTGCAGGAAGTAAATCGGCATATGGCTATCATTCAGTCCGAGCAAAACATCGCGTTCCCGACTCGACCCTGTCCTCTCCGAGCACCACGAGACGAACTCTAACTTCATCAGTCAACGATGTGGCCCGTTCTGAATCCCACGATATGCGACTACGCTTTGCCAACTTACTGCCCCAGCCTCCTCCCCCCGCAGAACCAGTTCGACTGAGCAGCGATCTCCGCCCCCTAACCGCCAGGAAGCCAGTTACCAGACCCGACCAGCAGGCGGTCAAACTATGGCGTGACCAGCTTATTGAAAAGCTTCACGTTCCGGATGCGAATCAGACACCTAAGATTATGGCCTTGGTTGGGGCCACCGGAGTTGGAAAGACGACAACTACCGCTAAAATGGCCGCTTGGTACAGTCTCAGAGCTGGTAAACGCGTTGCCCTTTTATCCATGGACTGTTACAGAATTGGCGCCACTGACCAGCTGCGTGCCTATGCGAAGATTATGCGCCTACCCTGTGAAATTGCCCTACGAAAAAAAGACCTTGTTGCCGCCCTGGAAAAACACAGCGACAAGGATGTTATTATTATTGATACAGCCGGAAAAAGCCCCTATGACACCGGCCACATTAATGAACTCCAAGAGTGGTTTGCACCCTGCACAGGACTTGAACCACACCTTGTTTTAAGTGCAACTACCAAAAAAGAAGATTTACAAACAATGATCACATCGTACTCCACTCTTTCAACCGCGAGTTTGATTCTCACAAAACTTGATGAAACAAGAGCATATGCTGCCTTATGCCAGCAAGTCGTGGCCTCGTCGTTACCGATCAGCTATTTATGCACGGGCCAAAGGGTTCCGGAGGACTTCATGGTCGCAAATAAGGATTACCTTGATACGTTGTTTAAAAATGGCTGGGATGCCGCGACTGCATTCGTTCAGTCCCAGACTTCTCACTAATAAATGCATAAACCCCTACACCAAAACTTGAGAAAATAATGAATCAGGCAGACACATTGGAAAAAATAATGAACATATCGACCACATCAACACCTAAAACAAGGGGGCAAGTACTGGAACCGCCCCGAGTTCTGAGTGTGACCAGCGGCAAAGGTGGCGTTGGCAAGTCCAACCTCACTACAAATCTGGGTTATAAGCTGGCCACCCAAGGAAAAAAGGTTCTTATCCTTGATGCCGATATCAACCTGGCCAATGTCGATATTCTTCTGGGGCTGACCCCCCAATACAACCTCCACCACGTCCTTATGGGGGAAAGAAGCCTTGACGAAGTTATCATTGAAGGGCCGGGAGGTATTCAAATACTGCCCGGCAGTTCAGGGATCATGGAACTCGCTACCCTTTCAGAAAGCCAGAAGATGTATTTCCTGGCCGAGATGGAAGAGGTTGGCAAACGCATAGATATACTGCTGATTGACACTGCCGCCGGCATCAATGAAAATGTTGTCTATTTCAATCTGGTCGCCCAGGAACGAATTGTCATTCTGACCCCGGAACCCACCGCCTTAACAGATGCCTATGCCTTGATCAAAGTCCTCTCGTCCAAGCATGATGTCAAAAAATTTAGAATTGTCATAAATCAAGCCGCGACCGAGAAAGAAGCACTGGCAGTTTTTCGCCAGCTCACCCTTGTCTGTGACCAATTTCTCGGCACTCTTTCTCTGGACTTTCTAGGATATATTCCGTATGATAAAAATCTGATCAAAGCGGTGCGTAGCCAACGCTTAGTGACAGAGCTTTTCAAGGACACACCGGCCTCAAAAATGATTGGCAAAATTGCAAACCAGCTGCTTGAAGATCGTCCAGAACTGGCAACTGACGGCAATATAAAATTTTTCTGGCAACGTATATTTGAACAATAAGCTGACTTTAAACGTAGATGTGTCCACAGAAGATTTAACTGAGATATTTTCGATACAGTGACTTTCACAGCGATGGCTAAACAGAATCAGCAGAAATTTAAAGATTATACTCGGGCCTACTTTACCGGATCAGGAAAGCTCACCCCTGAAAAACGTGATGAGTTAATCCTTACCTATACACCCCTGATAAAATACATTGCTACTCGCCTCGCTTCACGGCTGCCTGCCCATGTCGCCCTTGATGACCTTATCAGTTGCGGTATCATCGGCCTGATCGACGCCATCGACAAATTCGACCTTTCAAAAAACGTACAGTTTAAAACCTATGCGGAGTTTCGCATACGCGGCGCAATGCTTGATGAGCTTCGAGCCCTTGACTGGGTTCCCCGGTCAGTACGAAGCAAAATCACCCAGTTGGAGGCAACCTATTCCTTAATGGAAAAAAAGCTTGGCCGACCTGCCACAGAAGAAGAGATGGCGCAAAGCCTCGATCTTTCTCTGGAAGAGTTCCATAAGCTTTTAGATGAAACTAAGGCTGTAACATTCATGGACATTGAGCTGCTCAAACAGCGCTCACCCGAGATGAAGGCCTCAACAATAACCGATTTGCTCAATTCTGACAGTACAGACCCTTTTGCAGCATTGAGCTTTGCAGAAATTCGCAATCTCGTCGCTCAGGCAATCTCTGACCTGCCCGACAAAGAGAAGCTCACCGTATCCCTGTACTATTTTGAAGAGTTGACAATGAAGGAAATCGGCCTGGTATTGGACTATACCGAGTCACGTATTTCTCAAATGCACAGCAAGGCTGTTTTGCGGCTGCGTTCAAAGCTTAAAAAAGCATTAATGACTTGATGGTTTCCAAGGAAACGATCAGATCCTGTCCAAAACAGTAAATTAATTTTTTCGACAAAATTTAATTGATTTTGTTCTATATTTTTATATATGATTGGTGAAGGTGAGTTGTAGCACCACCTCAGGAACTGGGCAAATCATCTTGACAGCGCACTGATGGCGTTTACAGCAAAAGCGATGTCATTTTAAATAGCACGAAGGAAGTTCAAATGCCAGACATTACATCCATGAAAGTCTTAGTTGTCGATGATTTTGCGACCATGCGCCGAATATTAAAAAATATTCTGTCGCAGCTTGGTTACAAACACATCATTGAAGCTGATGACGGTACGACCGCAATGGGTGTGCTCAAGCAAGAGAAAATAGACCTTATCATCTCTGACTGGAACATGCCAAAAATGACCGGCCTTGAACTCTTGAAGAATGTTCGATCGAACCCGGACCTGGCGCCGATACCATTCATCATGGTTACCGCCGAAGCCCAGCAAGACAATATCATCCTTGCCGTTAAAGCTAAGGTCAGTCAATATATTGTTAAGCCTTTCACCGCCGACACCCTCGGTGAAAAGATCAAAAAAGTTCTGTAAATTGTTAGATAGTATATTGGTCAATTATTTAACTGGTTAAATGGTTGAACATTTCTCCTGTTAGCTGTCCTTCGAGTCAACTAATCACCAAGCCCCCATTAACTAGGCTACTATCATGTCCGATACGCCTGAACCCAACAAAGGACAGGGAAAAACTGAAGAGACGATCTTCAACAGTGATATCGGTGACGATTGGGGTGAGGCCTTTCAGGCAGAAGACTTTATGTTTTCTCCTGACGAAGAGGCTAGCAGTGAGTTCTTTCTGGAGGATGATTCCTTCGACGATGAGACCTCAGTCGGGCACGAAGAAACCTCGTCTACAGCAAAAGACCTTAAGAAAGAAAAGGTCGCCCCGCTTTCCGGTCTCGGCAAACTTTTCACCCTGCTCGACCGCCTTCTCGCGCTCCCGCTTAAATTTCGCATCCCCGCTTTATGCCTGCCCATAATTATCATTATAGCTCTCCTCTTACGCCCGCAGCCTTCACCAGAATTAACCGATACTGATCCGCAAACAACAGACCCGGCAAGCACGGAAGAAATCAAACAAGATCTTCCAGCTGCAGACCAACAACACGGTACAGATCAAGCCCAGACCGCGCTAAATGCGCCTACCGAAAACGAAAAGCAAATTGCCGCGAAGGAGATTCCAGCGGAGAAAGTCCGCAAGCGCTGGCAACTTCCATCCTTTCTAATTTCATCATTTAATGACGAGCTAAAATCACCGGCACTTTTAGCAATCGACCTCACCTTGGTTCTTCTTATGGCCAAAGAGGATGTTATTCCCAATGACAAAGAACTTCTGGTCAGGGAAACTATTTTTCAATTCTTCAACAATCGCCCTTATGCTGACTTACAGAAATTCACCCTTTCTCGAGGAGAAATGAACCGAAGCCTTCGTGCCTGGATCAATAAGCAACTTCCCGACATCCCTCTTTCTTCAATCGTTTTTGAACGGTACCAAATCCTCTGATTTCTTATTACATATTTGTATTTTTCCTTAAAGATACTAACACTACCGCAACGCTCATCATCTCGTGACACTCCCTTCGACACCCTATCCACAGCTCGGCAACCTTCAAAAACCAAACTAATTACCTCCCGCGCAACAACAATTATATTACAATTTCGTTTGAATACTATTTAAAATACACAAATTTGTTGGTAGATCGCACAGCTAAGACACCAGCGCAAACCAAATAAACGTAATATTATCGGCATATTAGTAGGCAGATCAGATAACGGACCAATTATTGCTAAGAATACGGCAAGTGTCGACATCCTGATTGGGCCACAGAATTCGTCTATTTTTCTCGAACTTTACAGCCCCCTTAGTGCCGGCACAAAGCGACAGAACAAATACATTTTCAACCAATAAACTTACCCCCACAGACAGGAGAACAAAATGATCAACGCTGGAGACACCGCATTTATTCTAGCCGCTGCAGGCCTGGTACTATTGATGACACCGGGTTTGGCCCTTTTTTATGGAGGAATGGTGAGAAGCAAAAACGTTTTGGGTACATTCATGCAAAGCCTGATCATGATCTCAGTTATCAGCGTGCAGTGGGTCATCATTGGCTATTCCATGTCTTTTGGCCCAGACATTAGCGGTATTATCGGTGACCTGTCATGGCTTGGTCTCAATTCTGTTGGCTCCGCACCCAGCCAGACCTATGCGACTACCATCCCTCAAAACGTTTTCATGATCTACCAGTGCATGTTTGCAATCATCACCCCAGCGCTCATTACCGGCGCCTTTGCCGAACGTGTGAAGTTTGCGCCATTTATTATTTTTGCCCTTCTGTGGTCTATTCTTGTTTACAACCCGGTTTGTCACTGGATCTGGGGCTCAGGCGGCTGGCTTGCCCAAAAGGGTGTTTTAGATTTTGCCGGCGGCTTAGTTGTCCATCTCACCTCCGGCATGGCTGCGCTTGCCGCAGTTTTAGTCATCGGACCACGAAAAGGCTTTGGCCGCCACTCCTTCATGCCCCACAATCTTCCAATGACAGTTATTGGCACAGGCTTACTCTGGTTTGGCTGGTTTGGCTTTAATGCAGGCAGCGCCTTGGCTGCTGACGGCATTGCCGCCACAGCCTTTGTCTCAACCCATCTGGCGGGAATGGCCGGAATGGCTATGTGGACCATTGTAGAATGGGTGCATCACGACAAACCCACCACACTTGGCGCCGCCTCCGGAGCAATTGCCGGGCTGGCAACCGTCACCCCGGCAGCAGGATTTATCAGCCCGATTTCAGCAATACTAATCGGCATGATTGCTGGTATCGCTTGTTACACTGCTGTTAACCTGAAGGGCAAAATCGGCCTGGATGACAGCCTGGACGTTATTGGGATCCATGGGGTCGGTGGCCTGGTTGGCACCCTCTGCCTTGGCCTGTTTGCCTCAAAGGCCGTCAACCCAGGAGGCGCAGATGGACTTTTTGCCGGGAATGCTGCTTTTTTGGGCTCTCAACTTTTTGGCGTAGCTGTTGTCGGAGCGTATGCTTTTGTGGTAAGTTGGATCCTACTCAAGGTAATTGATTCCGTCATGGGCCTGCGGCTCTCTGATGAAGCGGAAGTGACAGGCCTTGACCTTTCCGAACATAGTGAATCTGCCTATAGTTCTTAACGAATGGAGATTATTCATGAAAAAAATTGAAGCAATTATCAAACCTTTCAAGCTTGATGATGTTAAAGATGCCTTAAACAAAATCGGCATAAACGGTATGACCTTGACTGAAGTGAAGGGCTACGGCCGCCAAAAAGGCCACAAAGAAATTTATCGCGGCGCTGAATACGTCGTTGACTTCAGGCCTAAAATGAAACTTGAGATCATTGTAAATGCTGACCAGGTAGACAAAGTTGTCGATTGTATTCGCCAGGCTGCTCTGACAGGGAAAATAGGTGATGGCAAAATTTTTGTTCTTCCTGTAGAAGAGGTTGTACGCGTCCGAACCGGAGAAAAAGGCAGGGACGCCATATAACCTACTTGGAATTCTGATATCGGATTTCCGCAAAGAGAAGTACTTTCTGACCAATTGACCTATACACATAACTTTAAGCCCGACAGAGGTACGATATCATACCGCCGAAATCCGAAATCAAAAATCCGAAATCCGAAAACCCTCTCCACGGCCTCAAAACCCGCCGGGAAATTCTGGAAGTTCTCTGGCGGCAAGGCCTCAGCGGTCAAGCTCTCCTTAAAGAGCATACCCATCTGATCGACACCCATCTAGCGCAAAAATTTTCGGATTGCGCCGAAACCAAGAGCGGCATGACCCTCATTGCTGTGGGTGGGTACGGCAGGGGTGAGCTATTTCCCTTCTCCGATATCGACCTACTCCTGCTTCACGAAAAATCGGTATCCGACAAGCTTAACTCTGTGGCCGAAGCCCTTTTCTACCCCCTCTGGGACGCAGGTCTTGATGTTGGCCATAGTGTTCGTACTATCAAAGATTGTTTAAACGATGCCGCCAAGGATTTCTTCTTCCAGGTGGCCTTTCTCGATGCCCGCTTCATTTCTGGCGATGTTGCTCTTTTCAGCCAGCTCCAGAATAAATTCCGCAAAAAATTCATTGACGGCAAACGCAGAGAGTTTTTTGAGGAGATGACCCGCCATCGTGATGAGCGCCACAGACACTTTGGCCAACACAGCTACATGCTTGAGCCACAGATCAAGGAAAGCCGTGGTGGTTTACGCGATATTCAGGCCGTATTGTGGACCTCTAAAGTGGTCTTTGGTTTAAAGGACGTTGCCTCGCTCTGCGACTCAGGCATACTTTCTCAGCCTGAACACGATAGATTTGTTGAGGCCTGGGACCACCTGATCAAAATACGTAACCGCCTGCACTACATTACCGGGAGACGGACTGACCAGTTGTTCTTTGAGCACCAGGAAGAAATCGCCAAAGCCTTTAACTTCCGGCCTTCACAAGGCCTAATGGGCGTTGAGCACTTCATGCGCAAGGTTTATGGCCATCTGCAAACTGTCGCAGTAACTTCAGACCTCTTTTTTGAACATGTTGACGAAGTCCTCGCCAAAAAGCCGGGCTTTTTCAGCAAAGAAAAATATAAAGTCCTGGCCCCTGGAATCGTCGAGAGAAATGAGCGCATTCACCTATCTAGCCCTGAATTGATCAGCAGTTCACCTCGAACGATGATGCAGATTTTTTCATTAGCCGCTAAATCCGGCGTCCAGGTCCATCATCAAGCACGAAAAGCTATTGCTGAAAACCTGGATCGTATTAACGATGAGTTCAGAACAGACCCCAGCATTGCGAAGCAGTTTCTCACGATTATTCAACAGCAGAAAAACACTGGTTCAATCCTGGAGGCGATGCTCGAAACGGGCTTTCTGGCAGCCTACATTCCAGAATTCGGCCATCTGATCTCTCTCGCTCAACATGACATCTATCATGTCTACACAGTTGACCATCATCTCTTACAGACCGTCCAGGTTCTCCATCAGGTCATAGACACCCATCAGAATATTTACTCGCTACTGACCTCACCACAAGTTCTATTTCTGGCGGCCCTGCTTCATGACATTGGTAAAGGCTACGACACTAACCATTCAGACAAGGGCGCTAAACTGGCCGCACAGATTGGCAGCCGACTTGGTCTTGCTGCGGAAGAGATTGCCCTGCTTGAGTTCACGGTAAGAAACCACCTGTTCCTGACCGACACCGCTTTGCGTAGAGACTTGGAAGACGCTGCCTTTATAAAGAGTTGTGCCAAAAAATTTTCTTCGCTGGAAGAACTCGCAGCACTCATACTCCTGTCAATTGCAGATGCCATGGCAACTGGCCCAACTGTCTGGAATGACTGGAAAAACACCCTTCTACTCGACCTCTATCTAAAAATCGCCCTGGTTTTAGACCAGAAAGAAGGGCCCGGAGAAAATTCAAGCTTAGGCATTGACTGGATCCGGGACAAAATCACCTCCGAGTTTGACAATCAATGCCCAATACAGCTCAATGACCTGCCGGACGACTATTTGCTAAATTTCCCCCCCGCCCAAATCGCTGAACACATTCGGCACAGCCAGGTTGTCACAGATAGCGTCACAGTTATCCCCAAAGACAAAACTGATCACTGGACAATTCTCATCATAACAAAAGACCGCCCGGGCCTGCTCACGAAAATATGCGGGGTTACAGCACTAAACAGTCTAGAACTTCTTGCAGCTCAGGTTTTCACCTGGTCAAACGGTATTGCCGTTGACAGTCTCGATGTACGTTCCGTTTATGAGCAAGCCCATGCCGACCAGAACTGGAAATCCTTCACAACCGACCTTTCCCAGGCCCTCAAAAACCGCCTGGGCCTTGAGTATCGCCTCAACAACGTTACCCTGCCATTAGCTAAGATACCATCAAGAGAGCTCCAACAGACTAAAGTTGTGATACACAATGACGCATCCGAAGTTTTCACAGTTATGGAGGTCTACACGGAAAACAGATTAGGGATACTCTACAACGTCTGCAGAACACTGACCGACTTCCGGATCAACATTTTCCGGGCCAAAATTGCTACCCAGTCAGATCAGGTCGTTGATGTCTTTTACGTACTCGACCAGGAAGGTCAAAAAATCACAGACAAAGCCTTCATCGAAGAGATCAAACAAAGCCTCATCTTTGCCGCTTCAAGAAAATAAAGGGGCACAAAACTCGTGCCTTTTAATTACCGACACCCAACTAACCAAAAAATTGGTTCAGTGAAAGACTTCATCAGGCGTTTCGGCTGTCAAAATATTCTCAATCCACACAAGGAGCGCATCGGCATCGGCTTCAGCTACGCGTTTTCGGTGCTCATCGGTTAGCGCTGCACCAAATTTTTTCTGCATCTGTCGCAGCAGCATTTCAGCTCGGCCCTGCTGTTTCCATTCTCCAGTCCATTCGGCAACTCGTTCGGCAAGCATACTCTCCACCTCCTGCAGGTCTCGTATTTCTTCGATCTCCATTCCGGGCATGCGGTTTGGCAACAGCACCCGGTTTATCCACACGGCAAACGCCCTTCTCAACGAAGTCTGTTCCGGCGCCTTCAACCAATCGATTAAGGCCTTGACCAACTGGCGAATGGCCTGAGGACTACGGCTTTTCTCCATCCGAAACAGCGCTGCTGCCAGGTTGCGCAAGGCCAACTGATCTGTTTCGTCAAGCGCTCCTTCATCGAGAATCAGGTAGCGCATCGAAGGCCGGTAGCGAACCAGACTGCCCGGTGCCGGAGCAATCAGCTCTGACACATCAACTGCGGCCTGCCATCTGGGGATACCATTATAAAGAACCACTGGCAGAACCGGTGGCAATAATTTATCAGTCGTCTGGATATAACTCTGTCATCATTAACAAAGTTGCCGCTCACCTTTTCGAGACTGGCAAAATCCACCTCCTGGATCCAATCCTCCTTAACAAAACCCCGCAAAAGATCAGCCACCATTTCGGGGTGGGAGAAGAGAAGCTTATAGGAGTTGTCATGCTGGGCCATGGTCAGTTCTTCTTTTTTCATTCCGGATCAGATGGTTTCTATTTTACCGGAAAAGATCAGTATTACAAAGAGAAAACATGGGCAAGGATCTATCTTGCTATCTAATCTCTACAAATATTTGCCAAGGTGTGGGTGTATTTATTGTACTTTTTAAGCATGAAATTCTGACATTTTTTGATAGAGACCTTTCAAGGTATGAAAAATTATGGTCTCGTAAAAAGTCGAAAACTAAAAATAAGACCTAATGATTTCAAAATGTTAGATTGGGCAAAATGGCCTAAATCGGACTTTTTACGAATTCTTGAAAAAATCCGAAAAACCACATTTAGTACTTTCGAAACTTAAATTTTGACGCCGAGGCTTTTGATTTTAGTGTCTAGCATAGCGTTACGCTATGCCTTCCTGATACTTGCTACGCACGACCGGCAGCTTTCTGCCGGTCGTAAATTAAGTAAAAACAAGCCTCGGCGTCAAATTTTTTCAAATTCACTCGGTGTTCAATGGCACTTTGCAGGGAGAAAGAACAATATCTGAAGAATTTGCGATTGGTAAATCTTCGTGCCGATGTTGATCCTGAGTTGGTTGATCTGCTTGTTGCGTACGCTGGAATGCGCCTCGAAAATAATCGGGATGTTAATTTTTTTCAGGATGACGTCAAGGAGCGAGCGGGCAAGCACCCGTATCTTTTAAGATTTCTGCAAAAGAATAAAGAGACTGACCCGAGAGCTCTTAATTTTCTGGTCTCCTATTTTCTGGAATTGAAAACCAGGGGGATTCCGTGTGTTTTCAATAGGCAGCATCTTGCCGATACTCTTGGCATTTCCCTCGTGGCCATGGATGAATTGGCCCAAAATTCCCCAAAATACTATACCCGTTTTTCTGCCGCAAAAAAAAATGGAGCCCAACGCGAAATTCTGGCACCAAAAGCGGAACTGAAAACGGTGCAGAGAAAGATTCTTGATTTTCTGCTGATCAAGGTTCCGTTGAATAACCATGCCGAAGGGTTCCGGAAAAATCGTTCCATCGTCACAAACGCCCAAAGGCACACGGACAAGAAAGTACTTATAAAAATGGATATTAAGGATTTTTTCCCATCAACAAAAGCTAAACGAGTGTTTGGGATGTTTTTTTCCCTGGGATATCCCGAAGGCGTGGCAAGTACACTCACCAACCTGACAACCTTTAAAGGAAGGCTCGCCACCGGCGCTCCAACTAGCCCGGCTATTTCTAACGTTTTATGCCGACGGCTCGACAAGAGGTTTGCCCGGCTAGGTGAAAAATGTGACTTTTCGTATTCGCGTTATGCTGATGATTTGACGGTTTCCTCAAACAACACCAATTTAGCCGGACTGCTCCCCTTGTTCAAAGAGATTGTTCTGGAAGAAGGTTATGAACTGAATGAAAACAAACTGCGGATTATGCGAAGTGGGTCGCGCCAAAAGGTTACTGGGGTTGTTGTGAACATCAAACCTAATATCGACAAAAATGAGATCCGAAAATTACGGGCTGTTGTCTATAACTGCCGCCACAAAGATATCAACAAGGAAATATATAAATGGGCACAAATGGAAAAGAGTCATCCCGAGCCCTCGCAATATACGCTGGATACTTTTAAAAGATCAGTTTCCGCCAAAATTAATTTTGTGAAAATGGTTAACCATAAAGCCGGTGAGAAGCTTCTTGCTGATTTTAAGGCGCTTAGTTGGCCTGGTTGAAGCAGATTGATCTGCTTTGCAAGGTATGTCGCAGTCTGCTCTTTGGTATTTGTTGTTAGATCTGCGTGTTGGGCAGACACAGGTATTATTGTTGCGCTAGACTCAACACTTCAAGGGTTCAACAACTCTGCAGACTTTAATGCCGGAATAAAACAGAAAGCCGGGCGTGAATTTTATTCCGGCAGCTTGGGTGGCACGAAGATTGTTTTGGTTCGGTCACCAATGGGCAAAGTTAATAACGCCATTACTGCCCAGGTCCTGCTTTCGGAGTTTTCTATTGATTCGGTTTATTCCATATCTCCAGCGGGCAGTCTTGTTGGAAATCTTGAGAAAGGCGATGTTGTGGTTGCCACCACAGTTTATCAGCATGATTTTGGATCAATCAAGCCATATGGCTTTATCTGGAGCAAAACTCCGGTGCGAAACAATCAAGAAGCGGATGCCTATAATGTGCTTGATCGCTCTCTCGTGAAGTCAGTACTGGAAGTTAACAGAAGCCTGAAGATCTGGGGAAATTTAACAGAAGGTATTTTGGTTTCTGGAGATCAATTCATTGCCAGTTCGGACAAAAAAAAATGGCTCATGGAAAAATTCAAGGCCAGCGCTGTTGACATGGGAGGCTCGGCAATCGCTCAGGTCTGCTACAGCAACAAAGTAAAGTGCTGTCTTATCCGAACCATTACCGACGAGGCCGAAGTTGAGGCCAGAGCTGATTTTAACGAATCAGTTACTGCTAGTAGTTCGGCACCTGATCTGGTCAGAATGATGAAAGAAATTCTGAAAAGCAGAAAAGAGAAGAGGGGCCTGCAATGAACCACATATTCACCGTTATTGCCGCCCAAGCAACTGTACTGCGCAAAATAATTTACAGTACTTTTTGCAGCGCAGGCATTCTTGTGACAATGGCCGGATATGCTTGGGGTTTTGACGGATATTATCTGCTCAAGGAAGGGGATATTGCCCTTGATCAAGGCAGAAGTGCAGAAGCCCAGGCCTTATTTGAAAAATACATTGATACCCACCCTGCCACTCAAGGCACAAAATCCACCAGATACCAGAAAAAAAAGCAGTACTACATCAAAAACCTGCTGACAGCTTATTCGGATCTTTTTGAGGTTTTTCGCGAAACTGGTAATGAGGCTGAATTTAACAGGCGTCTTGCCATGTTAAAGGCAACCTTCAATAACGGCGGGTTCAGCCATAAAAATATGTATAATCTGGCTGAAATCTACCTTGATTTTAACCGAGATGAAGATGCACGGCCAATTCTTGAATTGATTGTTACTGAACATGCAATCAGTCATTACCCGTATAACATCAAGGTGACTTTGCGTGCCTATTCCAAACTTTTCAATATTTTAAAAACGAAAGGTGATAACTTGGCCGTCGAAAAGTTACTGACAAGTTTAGCCGATAACTATCCTGATCCAGAATTTGATAGTAACGATAAATACAAACTGGCCTTGTTGTATTTCACCAATGGTAGGGATGAGCAGGGCCTCGAACTGCTCAACGCGATTGCAGCTGAGGAGCAGTTTACTTCCAGCTCCCCCTTTATCCATACGCTTATAAACACCTACATAAAACTTCTTAAAACCTCTCACAAGAAAGGGGACAAGGCTGCCAGTAAAAAAATAATGACTACGTTAGCTGGCGAAGGGTTTGAGAAATTGTCAGCGGGTAACGCCTATAAACTCGCAGTTGCTTTTCTTAATTCGGGTGAAAAGGAAACCGGCAGGAAAATTTTTGACACCCTGAGCGCAAATTTTCCTGAAACTGTCTGGGGCAGAAAAAGTCTTTTTCTACGCGCCAGGGATGCTATGAGCAGCAAAGACTGGGATACTGCCATAAACAAATATTCAAAGTATATTGATCGGTATCCGGACAAGCATTTCTTTGCTCTTAAGGCATATTCAAGTTTGCTTGATGCCCATTGGTCGAGAGATGGAAACCTTGAAGATCAGGAGATTAAGATTTCTCTTTTTGCCGATATCATCAATCAGGTGACTGACTATGAAACTCAGCTCAATCTGGCAAGAGATCTTCACCGAAAAGGCTTTGGGGAACTGGCCGATGCCACGTTTACACTCGGTGTTGCTGCTGCCAACAAAGAGATTGAAAAAGAGCCTCTCACCCTCACTGCAATGAGGGCCAATTGGCTGATTGCAAAATACGCAGTTGAGCTTGGAAAGTTTGATATTGCCCGGCAGAGGGGTTCTTCTGTAATAGCTCAAAGCAATAACAGCAGGACATGGTTGCGGTCCAAAAAAGAGAAAGAACGTGAGGATCATTTTCTGTCTCGAACTTATCTTAATCTGGCAGAAATTAATGAGGCAGCTGAGGATTATGAAAATGCCGAGGAGATGCTTAACCGTTTTGTGGAAGAGTTCGCCGACGATGTGGATGCTGATTATGCTAGATATAAGCTGGGACGCCTCTATGAGAAAATAAATAAAAAGAGTGAGGCGGCCGAGACCTACCGAAAAGTTCGGGGTGGCAAGTGGAAGGAGAACGCTGCCAAACGTCTACTTGATATTGGTGGGCTATGAAACGGGTAATTATTTCATTAGTCTTTCTTGTTTCTTCTCTTGGTTTCGGTGTTTCAGTGTGGGGATGGGAGTGCGAAGTGACACTGACAGCCCCGAAAACTATTAAGCTCGATCAGACTGTTAGCTTGTCGGCCAGCGGAACACCAGTCGGAGGCTCGTATTCGTGGTCAAGAAATCCGACTTTGACTGCCTTTGGTGAGACTGCGACACTTGTTGGGTATAAAGTTGGGTATTCTGAATACATTACAGTCACTTCCACCTATACAACTCCCAAAGGCAAAAGCTGCAAAGACACTAAATGGCTGTGGGTTTGCTTGTGTACGGTTGGTATCAGTGGGCCCGCTGAGTCAGAAATTGGAGCACCGGTCACTCTTGCCGCTTCCGCTGATTCTTTGGGCGGAACCTATGAATGGAGTGTGAATTCGGGCTCTGGTTCAATCTCTGGTACTGGAGATGCCGTACTATTCACGGGAGACCAGGCTGGCGAAGTTGAAATTAAAGTTTCATATACACCCCTTGAAGGTGGTGAGCCTTGCACTGCTTATCACTCTATCCAGGTAGTTGATGCGTGCGCTGTTTCAATTTCAGGAATATTGCAGCGGCCTACCTA
>JADGBM010000019.1 GCA_015231515.1 Desulfobulbaceae bacterium | reverse complement strand
GTTCGGCATGGCAACACCTCCTTGGCATTCTTCATAGTATGCATAATCACTCTGTCAATAGCACTATAGATAGTGTTGTTGCTAATGTAAAGCTCTTTGTACGGCATTCTCTCCGTCACCGCCGGAAGGGGAAGCAAGGGCTCGACCATCTGGATTAACCCTTAACCCTTAACCCTTAACCCTTAACCCTTAACCCTTAACCCTTAACCCTTCACCCCTTACCCCTTACCCCCAACGAATGATGCGGGATTAAGGCCGCCAGGAACATGCCTGGAACGGAGATCAGAAAGCTAATCCCAAAGAAGTAACCATATCCTACCCAGGAGGTGAGAAAACCACTGACCACTCCTGCATACAAGCCGCTTATACTCATAAGACCAGTGCCAATGGCATAATGCGAGGCCTTAAACTCAGGTAGGCAGATTCGCATTAAGAACGTCATGAGCACGGCTGTGCCGAGCCCCCCTGAGAACTGATCGAAGGCATGTACTGTTGCAACCGCGGCAATCTGCTCAGAGGTGACAATCTGCGTGATCTCACCCCCGGTATTAGCTGTAACAAGGGCTGAAAGTTTTAAGGCCAGCAACATATAGATTAAATTAGTGACGTTTTGTAGAAACAAAAAAGGCCAGATCATCTTTTTCAGTGAATATTTTGCAATACACCAGCCACCGATAATCGCCCCGACAATAGAGCAGGGCAGTCCAATTCCGGCAGAAATCCAGCCGTAATGCGTCTTTAGACCCAAATCAACAATGAAGGGTGAATACATGGTTGATAGCATATACTCACCTGAGCGAATGCAGATTATAAAACCAAGGATAGTGCCTATTTTATCTCGATCGATGAATGAGTGAAAACTCCTGGCATAGAAGCTTTCCGGATTGTCTGTGATAAACTTATGCAACCGCCTCCTTAAAAGCCAGACGATAAACAGGCCAAGAAAAAGAGTGAGGCTGATGAGAACTGGAAAGCTAAGCTTTTTTAGGAATAAATGGTCTTGTTGCAGATCAGTGTAAAATGCTGAGTTAGAGAAGGCACGTAGACTTATGATCAGTAAGGCTATTACGATAATCTTAAAGGAGTGAGTTTTAATAAATTGAGCCGAGGGAATTTTGAGTGCTTTAGATTCTATCTCTGTTTTTGGTAGTAAGAAATTGTTGAGTATTAAAAGGGCGATCATGATAGTTGCTGCCAGACAGAAGGCAAGTGTCCAGTTATATACAGCGCCCACCGTTGAGACGACACCTGTACCAGTCATCATGGCAATTCTGTAGGCCATGACCCGATAACCGAGAAATTTTGCCTGCTCCTCAAGGTTTAAGGCCTCCATATAAAAGCCATCAATGGCAATGTCGTGGGTTGCGGCCAGAAAACTGCCGGCAAAGAACAGCACTGCGATGAAGGGTACGGCCTGGTTTAACGGGGTTAAAAAGGCAGTCAGAACAAAGAGGCAGCAAAGTAAGGATTCTGTTAAAAGCAGCCATTTTCGCTTAGTGCCAAAGGTGTCAACAAGGGGGCCCCAGAGAAATTTTAAGACCCAGGGTAGACCGAAAACCGAGGTCACCCCCAGTCCTTCGAGGCTCATGCCCTGAGCCCGAAAGTAAAACGATGAAATCGTCCTGATTATTGTATATGGAAAGCCTTCCGCAAAATATGTGCTGAAGGCCCAGACGGAAGTTTTTACATCCTTAGAAGACATTTTTTAGTCAGCACCGCTGGTGAAATGTAATTCGTTGTTTTTAAAGAAAAGAGTGGAGTCGACAGGTAACACAGGTTTTTATACCCGCATATTTTTGTATAGCTTCATACATACATGAAAAAGCTGGTAAAATAAAAATAAAATTGCGACAATAGAAAACAAAAGATAACCATTTACCCAGGATGATTAATGGCCAGGCATGTTCTCATAGTTGAAAAGTCGCAGGCAAACAGGCGTATGTTGCAGTCTCGTATTCTGGCCATATTCGACGATGTCATTCTTTCTGAGGCGGCTGATATAGCCCAGGCCGAAATAATACTTGATAACAGCATAATCCACCTGGTTCTGTATGGCTGGGAGCCTGATGACGAGTTGGGGATTACCTTTTGCCGAGAGCAACTGAGGACTGCCACTGGGGATGAAATCCCTTTTGTTTTTTTAGTAAGTGGTAAGGAAATAGCAGTGGAGGCACTTGAAG
The DNA here is from genome assembly GCA_015231515.1 of Desulfobulbaceae bacterium. Classification (NCBI taxonomy): domain Bacteria; kingdom Pseudomonadati; phylum Thermodesulfobacteriota; class Desulfobulbia; order Desulfobulbales; family Desulfobulbaceae; species Desulfobulbaceae bacterium. The sequence continues at coordinate 35,701 of JADGBM010000019.1, read as the reverse complement.
AGTACGGTGAGTATAATATAGTCCGTTTGCCTTGTTCTGCGGAAGAATTAGCGGCGGGGATGGATCAAACCTGTCGACCTTCGAGCCTCAGAGAAAGCAAACGATACTGTATCTCTGGTATGACCGGTTTTATTGAGCAGAGGGGTTTATCTCTGGCATGTAAGGTTCTGAATATAAGTTTCGGGGGGATGCTGGCTGAGTTTGAAATGAACGCACAGTTTAACTGTATCGACCCCGTCATGATATCGGTACTGTTTGGCAGCCAGGACAGTCGAGTTAAAAGTGTGTACGCTATTCTATCGAATATTACAGTAATTGACCGAAATAGTGATCATACCCCTCGACTGGTCAGGATGGGGGTTAAATTTCTTAATGTTCCAGAGCAGGCCCTTGAGGCCCTTCAAGCCATTCTGCATCGTGCAGAAGAGGAAGAAGAGTGCAGCCAGGAATAACTGCACCGATAGCGACAACAGTTATAAAAGTTATTTTTTGACCATCTCCAGGGCAGCCTGAATAATTGATGGTGAATCAATCTTAGCTTGTCTTCTTAAAGTACTCTGGGTTGCATGTTCCATGAAGGCGTCAGGCAGGCCCAAAACCTTGATCTGAATACTTGTGATAGAATGAGAAGCGAGAGTTTCAAGCACCGCGCTGCCGAAACCACCCTTTTTGACATTTTCTTCAATTGTAATAACTCGCCCTATTTTTTTTGACCAGTGTACGATAAGTTCTTCGTCTAATGGTGAGATAAAGCGTGGATTGATAACTGCTGCATCAACGCCAACCTTTTTAAGGCCTTCTGCTGCTTCAATTGCAGGATTGACGCAACCACCAACAGGAATTAGTAGAATATCTGTGCCTTCCCGCAGAACCTCTCCTTTGCCAATCTCTAAAGATTCAAAGCGATTGTCAAGTTTACATCCGATTCCGGACCCACGCGGATAGCGGACAGCGGCAGGGCCGGGGTGTGAAATTGCTGTATGAATCATGTGGCGGAGCTCATTCTCGTCTTTTGGTGCCATCAAGACCATGTTTGGAATCATGCGTAGAAACGTTAAATCAAAAACACCATGATGTGTGGGGCCGTCATCACCGACAAGTCCACCTCTATCAAGTATGAAGGTGACCGGCAGGTTTTGCAGGCAGACATCGTGAATAATTTGGTCTAAAGAACGCTGTAGGAAGGTGGAATATATTGCAACAACCGGATGAACGTTTTCAGAGGCCAGGCCTGCCGCAAAGGTAACAGCATGCTGCTCGGCGATGCCTACATCAAAAAAACGGTCAGGGAAGCGTTCTGCAAATTCGGTGAGCCCGGTTCCGGCGGGCATTGCAGCGGAAATAGCCACAATCCTCTCGTTTTTTTCAGCAAGTTCGCAAATTGTCTTGCCAAAAATTTTTGTATAGGAGGGGGGCGAATCACCATTTGATAGAGGCCGCCCATTTGAGAGATCAAATGGGCCAACCCCATGGTAATCACCAGGATTTTCCTCTGCCGGTTTATAGCCCTTTCCTTTAGTGGTCAGAACATGGATAAGGGTTGGGCCATTGCTGAATTTGCTAACATTTTCAAACGTTTCAATGAGGGAATCGAGGTCATGACCGGGAATGGGGCCGATGTAGTCAAACCGTAAGGCCTCAAAAAGCATGCCTGGAGTGAAAAAAGCCTTAAAACTGCCCTCACTCTTCTTGAGAACCTGTAGGATGTTTTCACCAACATTTGACAGTGATTTTAAAAAATGTTCGGTTTCGCGCCTTACTTTAGTAATGGTGCGGCCTGTCATTTTTCTGCTTAGAAAGCTCGATAAGGCGCCAACATTTGGAGAGATTGACATCTCGTTATCATTTAAGATAACAATGAGATCCTTGCCAAGGTGGCCTGCTTGGTTAAGTGCTTCAAAGGCCATTCCACCAGTCATCGAGCCATCGCCGATAACAGAAATAACTTTTTGATCACCGCCATTGATATCACGTCCACATGCCATGCCCAGACCAGCTGAGATTGAGGTGCTGCTGTGGCCTGTGTCAAAGGCATCGTAAGGGCTTTCATCTCTTTTTGGGAAACCACTGAGACCGTTATGCTGCCGTATTGTGCTGAATCGATCACGGCGGCCTGTGATGAGTTTGTGGGCATAGCACTGGTGGCCGACATCCCAGATCAGTTTATCGGTTGGAGTATTAAAGACATAGTGAATTGCCAGGGTGAGCTCAACAACACCGAGACAAGGCGCTAAGTGCCCACCCACAGAAGACACAGTTTTAATAATTTCACTGCGAAGTTCACCGGCCAGAATATTGAGTTCGTCTAATTCGAGTTTTCGTAAATCGATAGGAGAGTTGATGGTGTCCAAAAAAGTAGAGGGGTAGGTCATGGTTGTCTCTTAATCTCAGCGATATTAGTAAATTTAAAGGCTATCAATGTGTGCGGCTATAGATGTAGTCAGCAAGGCTTCTCAGTGGATCAGCCTTTTGGTCAAACTCTCTTAAGGCGTTTTTGGCTGCCTCCACCGTTTCTTGCGCCATGAGTCGAGTTTTTTCGACACCAAAAAAGGCCGGATAGGTCGCTTTATTTCTGGCTGCGTCAGAGCCTGCTGTTTTTCCGAGTAACTCAGTTGTTCCCACCACATTTAATAGATCGTCAACGATCTGAAATGCTAGTCCTACTTTATCTCCATACTCAGTGAGCGATTTGTACTCGTCACTGTTTGCTCCCGCTAAAACAGCACCAGTTTGCACAGAAGCAGTGATTAAGGCGCCGGTTTTACAGCGGTGAATCATTTGCAAAGTGCTGAAAGATACCACTTTCTCCTCAGAGTCAATATCCAGCGCCTGGCCGCCAACCATGCCCAGCGATCCGACCGCCTGTGAAATGGTATGAATTATGCGTAGTCTGGCGTTATCTGAAACTACTTCGGATAATTCTGGTTTGGATAGCAGTTCAAAGGCAAAGGAAAGTAAACCGTCGCCGGCAAGTATGGCACCTGCTTCTCCATAAATCATGTGATTGGTTGGTTTTCCACGTCGTAGTTCATCGTTATCCATGGCTGGCAGGTCGTCATGGATGAGTGAGTAGGTGTGGATACACTCAAGGGCGCAACAGACTGGCAAAAATGGCATAATATCTTTACCCAGGGCTTCAACGGCGGCAAGGCATAAGATGGGGCGCACCCGTTTGCCGCCCGCCTTGAGACTGTAATTCAAGGACTCGATGTGCGTGGTCAGCTCAGTGGTAGGCGTAAGTATGCACGTTTGCAATGCCCCCTCAATGATACGACGTTTCTCTGATAGATATGATTTAATGTCCATAAAGGGCTATGAGTTGTCCTGAGAAAATTCGTCGAATGGCTGCGCAGTAACTAAGCCATTCTTGTTGAGTAGAATGTCGATTTTCTTTTGAGCCTCATCAAGTTTCTGGCTGCAAAATTCGGCCATTTTCATGCCTTCATCAAATTTTTTTATAGACACCTCAAGGCTCAAATCACCGCTTTCAAGCTCTCGGGTAATTTGTTCAAGTGTATCTAAACTCTCTTCAAAAGATTTTTTTGCCATTGTCTGTATATTTTCGACTTTTTCCGGTAGTATTAACCAACTAGTTGGAGTAGCGGACGGTATGTGTGAATCAGGAATAATAAAAGAATCTGCTGCAATAGGCAAATTAAAAAAAAATGGCTTACCATTGAGCCAAAGCTGCCTGCCAAATTTCTAACCGATTACATGTTGTCGGACAAACTGGGACGGATCAATGTCGAATGAAGCTGGCGTCTTGGTTGAGGCCTTTACCCGCTGGCTTACAGTGGAAAAAGGGTACTCCGATCATACGGTCGACAACTACCTGCGTGATATTAATGCATTTCTGGCCTTTGTCGGTCATGAACGGCTTGAGGTTGTGACAGCAAAAGATGTCCGGGCATTTATCTATTCCTTGCTGGGCAAAAACAAGAGTTCTTCCGTTGCCAGAAAACTTTCTGCATTACAGACATTTTTTTCCTATTCAGTTAGAGAGGAAAAAATAGCTCGTAACCCCCTTTTGGGCATTTCACGTCCAAAACAGGAGAAGTATATTCCTGTTTTTCTCAGTGTGGATGAGGTTTTTCGGCTTGTCGAAGAACCCGATGAACGAGACAGTTTTGCCGCTCGTGATAGGGCAATTTTGGAGTTGCTCTATTCCACCGGAATGCGTGTGGCTGAACTTGTTAATTTAAATAAAAGCTCTCTTGATTTCGGTACAGGAATGGTTACGGTAACCGGGAAAGGAAATAAGGAGCGGTTGGTCCCTATGGGGCCACCTGCTTTAGAGGCCTTGAAGAGTTATTTTGTCCAACGTGATCGGCTTATTTGTGATCGACTTAAGCGGGGTAATGCTATTGATCAGGAGGTTTTGTTTGTCAATAGTCGAGGAAGCCGGATTACCACCCGGAGTGTTGAACGATCAGTGCGGCTTTACGCAGAGCGGGCCGGAATTTTGATACCTGTTACCCCGCATTCGATTCGTCATTCCTTTGCTACACATTTACTGGAAATGGGGGCGGATTTACGAATCGTTCAGGAGTTGTTGGGGCATGCCAGTTTGTCTACCACCCAGAAATATACTCATTTGACTATTGATCGTCTGATGGAAGTTTATGATAAGGCCCATCCGAAGGCCAGAAAACCTCTGTCATAGAAAAGAGGAAGGAGGAAATTAATTAAAGTGAAAATTCGATCAACAACCATAATTTCTGTACGTAAAGGCGATGATATAGTTGTTGCTGGTGATGGGCAGGTATCATTGGGAAATACAGTTATGAAGCATAATGCTCAGAAGGTACGGAGACTCTATAATGGGGAGGTGATCTGCGGTTTTGCTGGTGCTACAGCAGATGCTTTCACTTTATTTGAAAGGCTTGAGGCCAAGCTTGAACAGTACAATGGCAATCTGCTGCGTGCCTGTGTCGAGTTGGCAAAAGACTGGCGGACAGATAAACTCCTGCGCAAACTAGAGGCCTTTTTGGTGACAGCAAACAAGGACCACTCTCTTCTGCTTACTGGTACTGGCGATGTAATCGAATCTGATGATGGTGTGTTGGCCATCGGTTCTGGTGGTCCTTATGCGCAAGCGGCGGCAAAGGCCTTGCTGGAGAACACCGATATGTCAGCTGAAGAAATATGCAGGGCTGCAATGAAAATAGCAGCTTCAATTTGTGTCTTCACCAATTCACAGGTTACACTGGAGAAAATTTAATATGCTTAAAGCCAGTTGTGAGAGAGAAAATATGAATGCCTTGACGCCAAGAGAGATCGTCTCGGAGCTTGATAAATATATCATTGGTCAGGCAGATGCCAAGCGTTACGTTGCCGTAGCCTTACGAAACCGTTGGCGGCGCCAGCAGGTTCAACAGCCGCTACAGGATGAAATTTCTCCTAAAAATATCATTATGATCGGTCCTACCGGTGTGGGGAAAACCGAAATAGCTCGACGGCTTGCTAACCTGGCTCAATCTCCTTTTCTTAAGGTCGAGGCTTCAAAGTTCACAGAAGTTGGATATGTCGGTCGAGATGTTGAGTCCATGATTCGAGATTTATTGGAGATATCAGTCAATATAGTCCGTCGTCAAGAGCAGGAAAAGGTTGGCGAAAAGGCTGATGTGCTCGCCGAGGAGCGTCTTTTAGATCTTTTGGTCCCACCGCCACCTTCTGTGCCAAAAGCTTTTAGTAATTCTGCCCCTCCCGCAGAGGGTGGGATTCCAGAAGAGCTTCCTGCCCCAAATACAACCCGGGAAAAGTTTCGTCAAATGCTGCGGGAAGGTAAGCTTGACGATAAAGAGGTTGAAATGGATGTTGTGCAACAGCAGCAGATGCCGATGGTTGAGGTTTTTTCAAATGCTGGTATTGATGACGTGGGTGGTGGCTTGAAAGATGTTTTTGGTAAAATGTTTCCCAAAAAGAAGAAAAATCGTAAGCTGAAGATTGATGAGGCCTTAAAGATTCTGAAAAATGAGGAGTCTGAAAAGCTCATAGATGAGGAAAAAGTGACACAGCTCGCCATAAAGCAAGCTGAACAGTCCGGGATTATCTTTCTTGATGAGATTGATAAAATCGCCTCACGGCAGGGCGATGGGCACCAGGGAGGAGAGGTTTCTCGGCAGGGGGTGCAGCGAGATCTACTCCCCATTGTTGAAGGCTCTATCGTCTCGACAAAATACGGGATGGTTAAAACTGACCATATCCTTTTTATTGCCAGTGGGGCGTTTCATCTCTGCAAACCCTCAGACCTGATACCGGAGCTGCAAGGCCGGTTCCCAATTCGAGTCGAGCTTGACTCCTTAGGTGAAGAGGATTTTTATCGTATCTTGACTGAGCCTGAAAATGCACTGGTTAAGCAATATATCGCTTTGATGGCAACTGAAGGAATTGATTTGCATTTTGACGATGGTTCAATCCGAGAGATGGCTCGTATCGCTGCCTTTGTCAATGATAAAACCGATAATATCGGGGCAAGAAGGCTGCACACGATTATGGAGCGGCTTTTAGAGGATTTGTCCTTTAATGCGCCTGACAGAGAGGATTCAACTTTTTATGTGACCGCTGAGTATGTGCAGGAACAGCTTGCCGATATTTCACAAGACGAGGATTTGAGTCGATTTATTTTGTAGGTGTAGGTGTTGTTTTTTTGTTGAACAACGCTTCAAGAATTGATTTTATAGTCCGTTTGGAGTGACTCATGAAGAAAATGATTTTTGAAAAAAAAATGCGTTACTGTCTTACCTGCCAGGATGAGTATATGCCTGAAATTGAGCAGTGTGGGGTTTGCGGCGCTAAACTGTTGACTGGGGAAGAGGTTGTCGCCAGTCAAAACAGTCGTGCGCAGCAAATGAATGCCCGGAAGGGCGCCTTAACAGATAAAGATGATGTTGTTACCATTCTTAAGGCCTCTATCTCTGAGGTTAGAAGGATTGAACAGCTGTTGGTAAATGAGAATATTGGAACATCTGTCATTGGCGATGGTCCGGCATGTGGGAAGGGCTGTTGCGGTGGTGGTGATGTTGAGCTGCTCGTACGGCGCGAGGATGCTCAGAGCGCAATGCAGATCATCGAACAAGATTTCGATAAAGTTACCGCTATCAATAGCCATAATACAGCGTATGCTGATTATGCCTTCGATTCATCGAGCAGCGCGAATATCTGCCCAGCCTGCGGCACCAGCTTTTCAGGTTCTGCTACCTGCCCGGACTGTGGCTTGTGTTTCGCATAATGAGATAATTTGTGATACCCTTTGTCTGGTTAAATTCGTATAGTGTTAATGTGAAGGCTATTGATGATCAACATATGGGGTTGATCAATATAATTAATCGGCTTCACGCGGCCATGCTTGAGAATAAATCGAAACTGATAATGGGTGATATTCTTCAGCAACTTGTTGAGTACTCAAACGATCATTTTATGTATGAGGAAAACTTGTTGGAGGCTCATGATTATCCGAGCCTCATTGATCACAAACGAGTTCATGAGGAAATGCGAGAAAAAGTGTGCCAGTTGCAAAGCGACTATCGTTCTGGAAAGGTTATCTTTTCCTTGACGGTGATGGATTTCTTGAAAGAGTGGCTTGCCGATCATATTTTAGGGGATGATCATCTCTATAAAGATTTTCTCAATAGTGAGGGGGTTTATTGAAGTGACTGATACGAGTTTTCTTTGACCCATGATAGAGTAAGTGTCAGATATTGTTGTTGCCGCTTGTTATTTTTGATGGTGTGATTACCGTTTAAAAGGAACCGCTTTACAGAGTTAGGCATAAAAAAAAACAGATTTGCTATTATATAAAATAAAAAAGGAGAAAAACTATGTACAACCAGCATTCAGGACCACCCCCTGTAACAACAATTAATCAAGCTACAGCTCAGGCATCGACGGTTTTCTTGGCGAAGGTGTTTAACTGGATGGCAGTCGGTCTGCTATTAACGGCGGTCTCTGCCTATGTAGTGGCGTCTTCACCGGCCTTACAGCAGATTATTTATCCGATTCATATCGTGCTTGCTCTTGCCGAGCTCGGTTTGGTGTTCTTTTTGTCAGCACGAATTCAGAAGATATCGGCACAGACAGCCACGGCCTTGTTTGTTGCTTTCTCTGTTTTAAACGGTATGACGCTTTCGGCAATTCTACTCATTTACACCATGACCTCGATTGCCTCAACATTCATCGTTACTGCTGGAATGTTTGGTTCGATGGCAATTTATGGAATGGTCACTAAAAAAGATCTCACCGGCATGGGATCGTTTCTTATGATGGGCTTGTTTGGAATCATTATCGCCTCTGTGGTTAATATTTTCATGGCCAGTTCGATGATGGCCTGGGTTATATCCGGTCTCGGGGTTATTATTTTTACCGGTTTAACTGCTTATGATGTGCAGAAAATCACTCAGATTGGTGCGAGTGGAATCATGGAGCAGGGTGATGTTGCGATTCAGAAAATGGCTATCATGGGGGCTTTGACCTTATACCTTGATTTTATTAATCTGTTTTTGATGTTGCTCCACTTCCTGGGTAATAGGAGGGATTGATTTGTTTGAAATCTGACGTTAATTATATCGTACACACCCCATTTACAGTGTAGATGGGGTGTTTTTGTATGAAGATAGCTCTTTTTGTAACCTTTGGTTGACTATCTTTTATGACACTTCGTTTTAAAATACTTCTTGCACTGGTAGTCGTGTTAACCATGGTGGGTGGATTATTGTCCTTTAATACCATCATGGCAAAACGAGAAAGTTTGCAGATGAAACGCCTGATATGGGTTCACCAGAAATACACGGCCCTGCTTAACTTGAAAATCCATGTTGATAGGCAGCTGGCAGATGCCCAGGCCATTTTTATTTATGGTAAAGAAGTTGAGGATGGATTTGAAATCAGTACCGATTCAATTAGAAAGGCTATGGAGGCGTTGATTAGTGCTGTAAATATGGAGGAGGTTTCTGTTGCTGAGGAGATTGAACTTGATTTGATAAATCGACAGGCAACAGCAGCCCGGCTTGTCAAGCTACAGCACATGTATGAGGATATTAATCTCCAAATTGTCCTAATGGGAAGGTTGATCAGCGTTGGAAGGAACGCTAAGGCTGTTGATCACTTTAAGCGCGTCGTTCATGGCGGATTCAATGATTTTTTTGCCGAGATTGATGCCTGGACTGCCTCGGAGCAAAAACAACAGCAGGAGATTGAGAACTTGTACGTGCAGTTGTCTGGTCGGCATAACCTCATGTCTATTGTTGGTCTTTCCATCATTTTGGTCATAGTTCTCTTGTATAGTTTTACTTTTATTTATCTTCTCGGGCCCCGGTTGAAAAATTTACTCAATGGTACCCGGCAAGTAGCTAGTGGTGATTTTGGTAGGCCGATTAAGGAAGAGGGCAAGGATGAATTTACCGCTTTGGCCAAGTCAATGAATCACATGATGAGGGAGTTAGCCGCTTCACGAAAGAAGTTGCTTGAACAGTCGTATTATTCCGGGATGGCTGATATGGTTTCCGGTACACTGCATAATCTTCGGAATGCACTGGCCCCTGTAGTCGTTCAGCTTGAAGCCGTCGAGACAGAGATGAGCAGTGTCCGAACTGACCGGCTCAGGGAGGTTGCCGATGAGATTGGCAATCCTGCCACGGAACCAGAGCGTTTAGATAAGCTTATAGAATATGCACAGCTTTCTCTTATTGAGATGACTGACAGATTGCCGCAGATGTGCAGTTCACTGGCATCTGCCAGAGAAAAAATTGATCTGGTTGAGAAAGTACTTAATGAGCAAAGCCATTTTTCTGATATTGAGCGGCCCCTGGAAACTTTTGAGCTCTCTGAATTGGTGAAAGACAGCAGGGCGCTGGTTAAGCCGGAGTATTTTGAAAGGGTTGTTTATAATGAAGAGAATCTTCATACTGTTGGATCGATAAAGACCCAGCGTATTGTTTTTGTTCAGGTGCTTGCCAACCTTATAAATAACGCCTGTGAGTCAGTGCTTCGTGCTAATTTGCCTCGTGAAAAAGGACGAGTGGTTATTCGATGTCTACCGCAGCCGGAAGACGGTTGTGGCCGAATTCACCTGCTGGTTGAGGATAATGGTGTTGGAATCGATCAGTCTATGCTCACAAAGATTTTTGTCAGAGGCGTAACGGGAAAAGAGAAGGGCTATGGCCTGGGCTTGCACTGGTGTGCAAACTCTATTGCTTCGCTTAATGGTTCTCTCTACGCCGAAAGCGATGGGATTGGTCACGGTGCTAGCCTGCATTTGATTCTGTGAGGGAAGTTTTTTAAGCTACTGTGTTGTGTCAGAATATGTTGTGTAGTTTTGGCTCAGAATTTAGTCCTGACGGTTTGAAAAACCAAGGTCAAGCTCTTTGAGGACGGCTTTAAGGTTTGCCTTAGTATTTTTTATGCCAATCTTTTCCCGAATTCTGTCCCTGTGAAAGTCGACATTGCGTTTGGTCATCTTGAGTCGAGCGCCAATTGATTTAGTAGAAAGGCCTTCTTTGATCATGTTGGCAATATTAAGTTCTGTTGGCGAAAGACGAAAATATTTCTGCGAAAGATCCCTCATGAAAGGGGCCGAAATTTCACTCAAATTAGTCTTGATGATTTTTAAAAATGATTTCTGGTACTCATCGAGAGGTGATTGTTCGAGTTTGTCGAGGTAGGGTTCCACCATTTCATGGATAGCAAAAAGGACTTTTTCCTCTAGTTCTTTTTGCGCCTCCTTGTCCTTTCTGGCCATTTGTTGCAGGGCCTGATTTGCTCCCTCAAGATCGACAGCTCGGCTGGCTAACTCAATTTCTGCATTTTGCAAAGAAGTTAAAGCCTTTCGGTATTTCTGATTGGTTGTTTCGAGGGCTTCAATAGTTAATGTGAGTTCTGAAGTTCTGGCCCTGACCGTTTTTTCCAGGCTCAGATTTGATTCTAGAAGGTCTTTTTCCAGTTGCCATTTAGCGCTGAGCGCCGCTGAAAATTGACGGATTTCATGGGTGTGGAAAGGTTTTTGAACGTATAGCAACTTTTCGGGGGGCTGCACTCTCCGGGAAATTTCTATTGGTGATATATCAGAGTAGGCGGTAACGATAACAAGGTTGATGTGTGGGTCTAGCTGGCGAATTTGTTCAGCAGTGGATACTCCGTCAGGGCCTGGAGGCATTCTCACATCAATGAAAGCTACTGAAAAGGGCTTGTTGTCGGCAAGGGCGTTTCTAACAGAGCTAACAGCCTCGTCACCTTGTCGACAACATTTAATATCAAACTGAGGTTTGTCGACTGCAAGGGATGTTGTTGTGAAAAGGCTCATCTCCAGATCGTCAAGGCGGGAACGATTCAATGGTTTAGCAAAAATCTGTTGATAGCTCTCAAGTATGCTCTCTTCATCATCGACAATGAGAATGCGGTGTGGTGTCATGGCTGGCAGTTGCAGGGGCTATGAATTGGCGTAATGATCGATATCATAAATATCCCTTTATCGAGACATTGATACTCTCGCCTTGATTTGCATCAGATTGGCCAGGTAGTCCTTTTGATTTTCAATGGTGTCGGTATTCTCGATATCTTCGATAACTGAGTCTAAAGTGTATATTTCATCAATGTTGTATTTATTGAGTGAGTTCGTTACCGCCTGATCCAGAATGAGCATGCAATAATATTTGATTAAAACCCGCATGTTTGAGTTTCGCCTGAAGAGATACGATTGACCGCCAAGTGTGTTGAGGAAAAAGCTGGCATATTCATAGAGTTTCGGAAGTGGGAAGTTCATTTGAATTTTGGTGTCATTGCAGGTGTTGGCAATTTGGGACCACTCCCAGAAAATACCCATGAGGTGTTCGATGTTTGCATGTTCGTAGGCCAACATATCTTTAATAAGTGACATGTCCTTGTGACCCAGAACCCGGTAAAAATGGGCAGTGTTTTTGAGAACCGTAAACAGATCGTCGGTCTCTTCATTTATTATGGGTGGGTTGTTGAGCAGTTTGATAATAAGTTTATTGCTGTACTCTTGAAGGGGTTCCTTGATTTCGTAGGCCCTGATATAGTCTTGTTCCTGCAGGTTCGAAAAAAAATCTGTCAGATTTTCTGAAACCCGGGCGCACGGTGAAGGGGGAGTGACTGCCGGTGACGCTGGTTCTGGAGGAGAGGGTTCCTTGTCAGGTTGAACGGGATTTTCAGTAGTTTGGTTTTTGAGTTCCTCGATCTCCTTTAAGGGGTTTTCCCAGGTGAATTGATCATCTGGTTCAATTACATTTTTGCTGGTGAAAAATGTTTTGAAAAGTATGAAGCCGGCTCCGGCTGCAATGACGATGAGAATAATGATCAATAAAGATGATTTTTGCTTATTGATTTGTCGACTTGTCTTTGACATTGATTTAGGTCTGTTGAAAGATTATAGGTGATTTGTAGCCCGTTCAGGGGAGGGCCAGCCAGAAGAAGGGTCACGGTGTTAGTCTCCCCCACTGATTTTATGAAAAATACTATCGTGCTTTGCATGGAAGGTCAACAAAATTCATGCCTTGAGCCCTGCTCATTCAAGGCCCTATGGTCGACCGCGGAGGAGAGATGAAAGAAGTTGGTTTTTTTAAACGGATCTGGGCGGAAGCATTGCCGTTTGTCGCACGTAGTCCGGAGATGAAGGTGGCATGGCTTGTTGAGATATTTAACAAAGAGTCCTTGACCCTTGAAGAGTTGGCGCCTTATATGCACCTTCTAATAAGCGAGTATTCAAGCTTTGTAGATGGGGTGAACTATGATGTGATGACAGACACATTGAAACCGGTTTTCGGTAAGCTTAACCGCGGTACTGTGGCGCGCATGATCCAATGTGTTGAAATTTATGACCTTCCGGTTCTCTTGTCTCTGATAGAGGATTTGTCTGTTGATGAGGCAATTCTGGCGCTACGGAAAAAACCACCGGTTTATGAGAAGAAATCCCTGCTGGTTCTAGACAAAGTATTTCAGGCAGTTAATGAGAGCCGGGCCGGGTTGCTGGCTCAGGCGGCTAAGAAGATGGAAGAGGAAGGAGATGTTCCGGAGCATTTCCCTGTATCATACGCAAGATTTAAAGAGATTTTGCATGATGAGAAAATCCTGATGGCACTCTATCCCCAGGTGAAAACTTGACAAACTCGCAGATAGCGTAGAGTTCGAAAAGTCAAAAAAGGTTCAGCGCCACTCAATTAAATCAACTCGTTACAGAGGATAATGGGTAAAAAAAAAGGATTTTGCCGTTTAGCAAAATCCTTTTAATGATGGGGATATTAACTTTGGAGGAGAAAGAACTATTTCTTTTTACCAGATGCCCTCTTGGAAGCTTTAATTGGATTAACTCTGATTTTTACTGAAATGATCTCTGGCTTCTTATGAGTTGCAAAGTTGCAGATGCCCAGTTTCCATTTGGCTGCCGGGGCTGAATATGTCTTGCAATATTTTTTCGATTCAAATTCGACGATGCGGTCACATCCGTCACAATTTTCAATTACAGGGTTAAATATTCCGCTGCTATATAGCTGGTTGTTTGCTGTCGCCATGTGTATATATCTCCTTGCACTGCGCGTTTAAATAGTCAATTTCGATAAAGTTCTTACTGCTGCTTTGCTTCTTATTGCAACGAACGAATCATGTTATATAAAGTAGTCGGCTTGATGTGTCAATATGAAAACATTTCCAACTCGATGATTTGCAGTTAACTTGCCTACATGATTAAAAAAAATATTATGGTGTCTATTGTATTAAAAAAATAATTATTATAAACTTATTAGTAATTAATCATTGTTGATGGAGAAACAGCGTGCCGCAATTCATTTATAAAGGTGTTAACTCTTACGGTGAAAAGCGCAAGGGAAAGATAGAAGCGCATAGCCTGGAAGCTGCAAAGTCACAAGTCAAAAGGATGAGGATTACGCCTACTTTTGTTAAAGAGGCCCCTAAAGATCTTTTTGAAAATGTTGCTTTTATGAAGCCAAAGGTGACGGGCAAGGATGTTGTTATTTTTACCCGCCAGCTTTCTACTATGATTGATGCTGGCTTGCCACTTGTGCAAAGTTTAGAAATTCTAGCTTCTCAGCAGGAAAACCCAACATTTAAGAAGGTTTTGGTAGAATCTCGTTCTGATGTTGAGACTGGAAGCACTATTGCGGAAGCATTTAAGAAACATCCGGAATGTTTCGATAATCTATACTGCAATATGATTGATGCCGGTGAAGTTGGTGGTATTCTCGACACCATTTTGAGCCGGCTTGCCGGCTACATGGAAAAAAACATGGCTTTGGTGAAGAAGGTTAAAGGGGCCATGACCTATCCCGTCATTTGTTTGTGTATCTCTTTTGTTGTAATAGTGGTTATGCTTGTTTTTGTTGTACCGGTATTTTCAAAGATGTTTGCCGATTTTGGCTCCGCATTGCCTGGTCCGACCCAGTTTGTTGTTGATGCCAGTGAATTTTTAAAAAGGAGCATCCACATTATCGGCGCAGGAATTTTTGCGGTTATCTGGTGCGTTAAGAAATATTACAAGACCGAGAAGGGGCAGCTTAATATTGATAAGCTACTGTTAGTTGCACCGATTATTGGCCCGCTGCTTCGACGTGTTGCCGTTTCAAAATTTACAAGAACCCTGAGCACAATGTTATCTAGTGGGGTACCAATACTTGAGGCTTTAAATGTTGTGGCAAGGACAGCCGGAAATAAGGTTATTGAGAAAGCCATATTTCGAGTAACTGATGCCATCAGTGAAGGACGCCCTATTGCAGAACCTCTTGAAGAAACGGGAGTTTTCCCTGGCATGGTTGTCCAGATGATCAATGTCGGTGAAGCGACCGGGGCGCTGGATATTATGCTTGAGAAAATTGCCGACTTCTATGATGAAGAGGTCGATCAGGCAGTCGAAAACCTAACGGCTGCTATTGAGCCGTTGATGATGGTGTTTCTTGGTGGATTGATCGGTGGGCTTGTAGTTGCGATGTATCTGCCAATCTTTAAAATGGCTTCAGCGGTTGGTTAAACTACATCTTAATACTAAAAAATAATTATGGGAGAGGATTTATGGGTGAAATTATAGGGGTTCTTGGTCGTGAAGTTTTTGATTCCAGGGGCAACCCAACCGTTGAAGTTGAGGTGTACCTCGATAGTGGGATTATTGGTCGGGCGATCGTGCCGTCTGGTGCCTCTACGGGTACTAGAGAGGCTTTGGAACTTCGAGATGTTCGTCGTAAACGTCTTGGCGGTAAAGGTGTGCTGAAGGCTGTCGATAATGTGAACAAGATTATCGGGCCTGAAATCATAGGGCTTGAGTCTACCATGCAGGTTACTCTTGACCAGACTATGCTTGAGCTTGATGGAACTGAAAACAAGAAAAAACTTGGCGCAAACGCAATACTTGGTGTTTCGATGGCTATTGCCAGAGCTTCAGCCGAAGAGTGTGGTCTTCCCCTGTATTCGTACCTTGGTGGTGTTAATGCTAAAGTTCTGCCGGTACCGATGATGAATGTGTTAAATGGTGGATCTCACGCCGATAACAACGTTGATATCCAGGAATTTATGATTATGCCGGTGGGCGCCAATAGTTACTCCGAAGGGCTATGGATGGGCGTTGAGACTTTTCATAGTCTTAAGTCGGTGCTCAGTAAGGCTGGACATCAGACCGCTGTTGGTGATGAGGGTGGTTTCGCTCCGAACCTCCGATCGAATGAGGAGGCTATGGAGTCTTTGCTTGAGGCTATTGTGAAGGCTGGCTATACTCCTGGAAAAGATATGTATATTGCCTTAGATGTAGCTGCCAGTGAACTTTATGATCAGAAAAAGAAAAAATATGTTCTGGCGGCTGAGAAAAGTTCGCTCAAATCGACAGACCAGATGATTGACTTTTTTGAGGACTGGGTAAAAAAATATCCACTTGTCTCAATTGAAGACGGCCTCGATGAGTCTGATTGGAGTGGCTGGAAAAAATTGTCTGATCGATTAGGCAAAAAAGTTCAGCTGGTTGGTGACGATATTTTTGTGACAAATACTAAAATTCTTCAAGAAGGTATAAATAAAGGCGTGGCTAACTCTATTCTGATCAAGTTGAATCAGATAGGCTCGGTTACTGAAACAGTTGATGCCGTTGAGATGGCACATAGGGCTGGATACACATCCATTATTTCTCATCGCTCGGGAGAAACTGAAGACACTACCATAGCTGATTTAAGCGTTGCTTTGAATACCGGACAGATTAAAACAGGTTCCCTTTCTCGGACAGACAGGGTGGCTAAGTATAATCAGTTACTGCGTATTGAAGAGGAGCTTGGATCGGCTGGACGCTATGCTGGAAAATCAGCAGTTAAATTTATTTCTTGATAATATCAAGTAGTTTTGATAGGTTACGTGGCTTAACCGGTTAAGAGGGAGGTTCGAAAACATGACATTGACGAAGGCTGATCTTGTTCAAAAGGTTTATGAGATTCATGATCTGACAAAGGTTCAGGCTGCAGACGCAGTAGAAACCTTTTTAGGCATTTCAAAAAATTGTCTTGAAAATGGACATGACCTTCTTATCAGCGGTTTTGGCAAGTTTAACGTGAAGGTGAAAAAATCTCGACGCGGACGTAATCCTCAAACCGGTGACGAGCTTATTCTTGATGCCCGCAAAGTTGTTACTTTTAAACCGTCTGGTATTTTAAGGGATCGAATCAACGAAGGCTAGAACGTTAGCTGAGTGCTGGTGATTTGAAATCGGGCAGATTCCTACAGGGAATCTGCCCGATTTTTTTGTTCTGTCGAGCTGGAAATTGTGGTACATGGTTGTGGCAGGCAGGGTAAGCTGCTTTTAGGCTCTGCCCAGTTTGAAAATTGGTCTGGTTCAAAGAGGTTCAGGCCAATACTAGTGTACTTATTTCCGTTTTATCCGGTCCGGAATAGTGACAAACTCGCAGATAGCGTAGACTTCGAAATGTCAAAAAAGGTTCAGTGCCACTCAATGAAATCAACTAGTTACAGAGCGAGCCGGGGATGTCGAGCGGCTTTTCGAAGTCTAGCGCTTATCTTCGAGACCATCAATAGTTACAATTTAACAAAACTCTCTAAAGGAATCTGAGCATGTACACTTTGCTTGAGCTTGCTGAGTTGGTCAATGGAGATATTGAGGGTGACGGAGCACTGCAAATTTCTGGTGTTGCCGATTTGGATCACGCTTCGTCTGGAGATATTAGTTTTGTTGCGTCGCTTAAAAATAGTGAAGGCCTGAAGTGGTCGAAGGCTTCAGCCTTTATAGTCCCTAATAATCTGCTTGTCGTCGATAGCCCAGTTATTCGTGTTGACGACCCCTATCTTGCTGTGGCGATTATTCATAACAGGTTTCTGGCAAGGCCTTTCAGGGCCAAAGGGATTCACCCAACTGCTGTTATTGGTAACGATTGTAAAATAGATGACGAGGTTACAATCGGTCCTCATGTCTCTATTGGTGACCGTGTTACCATTGGTAGGGGTGTCTACGTTCATCCCGGAGTTGTCGTTGAAGACGACGTTTGTATTGCAGAGGACGTTCAACTTAAAGCCAATTGTACAGTCGGTTATGCCTGTAAGATCGGCAAGCGTGTGATTTTGCATGCGGGTGTTGTTGTCGGAAGTGACGGCTTTGGTTATGCAACCGATAAATTTGGTCAACACATTAAGAGACCACAAGTTGGTAATGTGGTTATTGAAGATGATGTGGAGATCGGCTCAAACACCTGTCTTGATCGAGCTACTTTTGGAACAACACTCATAAAACAGGGTGCTAAAATTGACAACCTGGTTCAAATTGCTCATAACGTTGTCGTTGGCGAAAACTCTATTATTGTGTCCCAGGCCGGTATTGCCGGCAGTAGCAGTCTGGGGAGAAATGTTGTTATTGGCGGGCAGGTAGGTATCTCTGGACACATTCATATAGGTGCCCAGGCCATGGTTGGCTCTAAGTCGGGTGTGCATAATCACATCCCTGAAAAGACCATTGTTTCAGGGTATCCGGCAGTTGCTCATAAACTGTGGCTACGAACTTCGGCGATTATTGCTAAACTTCCGGAGTTGGCAAAAGATGTACGAACCTTAAAAAAAGATGTCGCACGCTTGTTGGCACCTGGTGACGAATGATGATTTTTATTAATGCTCTTGAATGGTTGGAGGAATTATGAGTTTAGTTGCTGAGCAGCTTAATATCGTCGAGATATTGAAGCTACTGCCCCATAGGTACCCCTTTGTAATGGTGGATCGCATTCTTGAACATACCCCAGGGAAAAAGATAAAAGGCCTGAAAAATGTGACTATTAACGAGCCGTTTTTTCAGGGGCATTTTCCTGTGCAGCCGGTTATGCCAGGTGTTTTGATTCTGGAAGGACTTGCCCAGGTTGGTGCAGTTATGGCGTATCTGGATAATATGGAGAGTGTTGGCAGTAAACTTGTGTACTTTGCTGGTTTAGACAAGGTTCGTTTCCGACAGAAAGTTGTCCCCGGGGATCAGCTCATTTTTGAAGTCGAAACTATAAAACGAAAATTGAGCCTTTGGAGTTTGGCTGGCAAGGCGTATGTCGACGATAAACTTGTTGCTGAAGCAGATTTGATGGCAACTTTTGGTTGATTTGTATTTCGATTTTTGAATTTCCCTTGACAACTTAACCAATCAAAACAACAAAATAACTAATTTTTACATGTGATAATTATGAGTGTTCATCCAACCGCAGTTGTGGAATCTGGCGCAGAACTTGACAGCACTGTCAAGGTAGGGGCATATGCCGTAATAGAGAAGGGTGTGCGGGTTGGTGCTGATACCGAGATTGGTCCGCATACCGTAATTTCTGGTCGTACTACGATTGGTGAGAGAAATTATATAGCTTCGTTTGCCTCAATTGGAGGTGTTCCACAAGATTTGAAATATAATAATGAAGAGACAGAGGTTGTGATTGGTAGCGATAACCGGATCAGGGAGTATGTGTCGATTCATAGAGGAACGCCAACAGGTGCAGGCATTACAACTATTGGCGATAAGAATATGATTATGGCCTATTGCCATATCGCCCATGACTGTAAGTTGGGCAATGAGATCATTCTTGCAAACGGTGCAACGCTGGGGGGGCATGTGCAGATTGCAGATAATGTTAACCTGAGCGGCATGGTTGGAATTCATCAGTTTACCCGAATTGGTCCGCACTCTTATATTGGTGCTATGTCTGGTATCAGTAAAGACGTTCCACCATTTGTTATTGCCTCAGGTGTCCGCAATAAACTTCGAATTACTGGAATCAATAAAATCGGCTTGAAACGCTGTGGATATGACAGTGAAAGTATTCGTATGGTAAACAAGGCCTTTGTCTATATTTTTAAAACACCCGATCTTCTGTTGAATGACGCATTAGAAAAGGCTATTACTGAGTTTCCTGACTGTAAACCAGTTATTACCATGGTCGATTTCTTCAGGGCACCAAACAGAATGGGGGTGTTGCGAAAGGTGGATGGTGAGTAACCCGATTGGTATAATTGCCGGGGGAGGGCAGTTTCCCTTGCTCTTTGCCAGAGCGGCTAAGGCCAATGGCCGGAAGGTAGTTGCTGTCGGGCATACCGGCGAAACGTGGCCGGAGTTGGAAGACGAAGCTGATTTTTTTCAATGGGTTAAGCTGGGCCAGCTCGGCAAACTTATCAAGTTTTTAAAAAAAAATGATGTACGTGAAGCTGCTTTTTTGGGAACGATTACCAAAACTCGAATTTTTAAGGACGTTTTACCAGATCTTAAAGGTTTGACACTTTGGAATAAAATTGATGTCAAGCAGGATGATGGCATATTAAGAGCGATTGCACAGACCCTGGAAGATGATGGCATTAAGGTAGTTGAGTCAACTTTATATTTACAGGAACTGCTCTTTCCTCAGGGTGTTTTGTCCAAAAAAAAACCCAATGAACAGCAGATTGCAGATGTTCGCTTTGGGTGGAAAATTGCCAGAGAAGTTGGTCGGCTTGATATCGGTCAATGTGTTGTGGTTAGAGATTGTTCTGTCCTGGCAGTTGAAGCTATTGAGGGTACTGATGCTGCCATACAACGCGGTGGAAAACTTGGCCGTAAAAATGCGGTTATTGTTAAGGTTAAAAAACCCGGACAGGATTTTCGCTTTGACTTGCCTGCCATTGGCCCAAAGACAATTGAAAGTATGGTAGAGGTCAAGGCCTCAGTCCTGGCTGTTGAAGCCGGACAGGCTCTATTGTTTGATAGTCAGGAGGTCATTCGGTTAGCCAACCACTCAAATATCATTATTATTGGTGTTCAGGAAACAGACGAAGGTCTGTGCTGGAATCAGTAGTTTTTCCACCATAAAAAAACGACACTATCCTTATGCAAGCAATGGTCCTGGCTGCAGGCCTTGGTACCAGGCTCAGGCCTTTCACATCAGTACGTCCAAAACCTCTTTTCCCTGTCATGGGAGAACCTTTGATCCTGAGGATTATCCGTAGCCTTCGACGATCTGGTTTTACTCGCATCGTAGTAAATGCATACCACCTGAAAGAACAACTGATTGCGCTCTTAGATTCTGAGCCTGACATTATCCTGCAGCTTGAACCTATTGAGCTTGGTACCGGGGGAGGGTTGCGAATGGCCCTTGAATCACTGGCACCCGGTCCGGTATTGGTGACTAATGCTGATATCTACCATGATATTGATTATCGCTGGGCCTATGAGAGTCATCGTGGTTCTGGTGCAGGCGCGACGCTGGTGATGCATAACTGTCCTCGTTTTAACAAGGTGTTAGTCTCTGAGCAGGGGAATATTATATCGTTTCAATCTGAAATGATTCCTGAGCCAGCCATGAAAATAAGGGCCTTTACAGGCATTCATGTACTGGAAACTGCCTTGCTGAATCTGATACCACAAGGGCAATTTTATAGTGTAATTGATGCCTATACTGCTTTTATTTCTCAAGGCGGCATAATAAAGGCCTTGGAGGCGGACAATTGTTTCTGGCGGGATATTGGAACACCTGCTGATTATCTGGAATTGCATAGAGATTTCGTCACGGGAAGCAGTCAGGAGATTCAGAAGGATCAGCGTCGTGATGGCTTTCAGTTCGGGAGTGATACACGTCTGGAAAGGAATGTTACCCTCAAAGAGTGGGGCTACATTGGTGCAAATGTTACAATTGGTGTTGGGTCGCATCTTGAACGTGTTGTGGTTTGGGATGGTGCGAAAATTCCTCCCGGGACGATTGCTAAAGATACAATAGTTGTATGAGTCCTATTAAATTCTAGACCGTAACTCTCTGGTCTGTATGCTTTTGTCAGGAATTGATTGAATACTATGGAAAGTTTTCATGAACACATAGACCGCCTGCTGGAACAGGGGAAGTTGTCGGCTGCATCCCATTGTCAATATGAACGCTTGTCTGGTGACGGCTCTGATCGTGTCTTTATCAGAATTGCTCTGGATACAGGTGCAAGCTGTCTGGCAGTGTTTCCGTCACCAACATTGTCTGCCGGAAATGCTTTGGCTGAAGCCAATTCTGCCTATTCCATTAATAAGCATTTAGAGAGCAAGGGCGTTGCTGTGCCTCGTGTATTTGCTTATGATAGTGTTTCCGGCGGGATTTTATTTGAGTATCTAGGCAATACGCTCCTTTATGATATTGTTAAAAAGAAGATAAGTGATCCTGTTGAATGGTATAAAAAGGCGCTTGAAAATTTGGTGACCTTTCAGGCTAAAGGGGTATCCGGTTTTAAGGATTCATATTGTTGGGATACCCCGAACTATGATCGGCAGCTGATGCTGTCTCGTGAGTCAGGTTATTTTTTGCGTGAGTTTTGTGTTGATCATGTTGGCTTGAAGGCCATCTCAGTAGATCTCCAGGATGACTTTAACCGTCTTGCTGACAGAATCACTAAGGAGGGCTGCCGGTTTCTTTTACATAGGGATTATCAGTCACGAAATTTGATGGTTACAGATAAAGATCTATATATTATTGATTTTCAAGGAGCACGTTTCGGGCCGTTAGGGTACGATGTTGCATCGCTTCTTAATGACCCATATGTAAACTTGGACGCGGGCCTTAAAAAAATGCTCTTTGAGTATTACCTTGATGTCCTTGCCCAGCAAACCTCTGTAGATAGAGGTCATTTTGTTGATGGGTATTATCATATAGCCCTGCAAAGAAATCTTCAGGTGCTTGGTGCCTACGCCTTTTTAGGTTACAAAAAGAATAAAGTTTTTTTTCGGGATTTTATTGCACCGGCGTTCTCAAATCTTTCAAGTTTAGTCCATGGAGAGCTTTCAGGGACGTACCCAGCATTAGAAGAACTAATTAAAGAAATTGCAGGTAAAGTGTCTACGCAATTATAGGAAATTAACGCATGAACGATCGTCAATATAAGATAGTTGCTTTAGTTGGAAGGCCCAATGTTGGAAAATCATCTCTTTTTAACTGTCTGGCTAAAAAAAATAAGGCAATTGTTGATCCAACTCCGGGTGTAACTCGTGATCGGCATTATGAAGTCGTAACAGTCGATGAGCGCAGCTTTATTCTGGTGGACACCGGTGGTATTGAGCTTGAAAAAGTCAGCAATCATGAGATGGAAATGGTGGGTGAGAAGAAGGTTACAAGCCTTATTCGTATGCAATCTCTGCTGGCAGTTGAAGATGCCGATATAATCGTATTTCTGATGGACGCCAAAGAGGGTCTGGTTAAGGATGATTATGAGCTGGCTGCTATTTTACGCAGAACCGAAAAACCGATTTATTACGTTATCAACAAGATTGATAACGCCCATCAGGAAGATATGCTAATTGCACCCTTTTATGAACTTGGTGCTGATAAGTTGTGGGCTATTTCATCTGCGCATAACTACGGAATAAAGACGTTCTTTAGTAATCTAGTCGCCTCGATGAAATCATCTGATTCTGCTCCTGATGTCGTTGAAGGTGAAATAGGCCTGGCCTTTATTGGACGTCCTAATGTGGGGAAATCGTCCCTTGTTAATCAGATACTGGGCCAGGATCGCATGGTTGTTTCTGATGTGCCAGGTACGACTCGCGACTCTGTTGATACTCGTTTTCAGTATAAGGGCAAAAATTATCTGTTAATCGATACAGCAGGAATACGACGCCGGGGTAAAGTTCAGGATAATGTAGAAAGGTTTTCGGTAATGAGAGCCTTGAAGTCTATGGAGCGCTGTGATCTTGCCCTTATTCTTATTGATGCCGAGGAAGGAATTACAGAGCAGGATACCAAAGTTATCGGTTATTCGGTGGAGCGGGGCAGGGCGTGTCTTGTCCTGTTAAACAAATGGGATCTTATCAAAAATGATAAGAAAAAACAGAAATGGCTGCTTGATGAAGTGGAGATGGCAACTCGATTTATTGGTTATGCTCCTACCTTGCAAGTCTCAGCCTTGACTGGGCATGGCTGCAAGAAAATCATAACTTCATTGAATAAGGTTTATGAGCAGTTTTCCTTGCAATTTACCACGGGAAAACTCAATCGTGTGTTGCAAAACGCTGTGGGGTTGCACTCACCATCGCTTTATAAAGGAAAACGAATTAAGTTCTACTACACGACTCAGATCAGTACAAAACCGCCAACCTTTATTATTTATGTTAATTACCCTGAAGGCGTTCATTTCTCATATTTTCGCTTTTTAGTGAACCAGTTCCGAAAGGATCTCAAGTTAGATCAAACTGCGTTACGTATTTTTTTACGGGAAAGAAAAAGAAAGAAGTACGATTAAAAGCCAAGATCGATCAGTTCAAGAAAGGCTGTTAAACCTACTCCAAGAGTACCTTTAATCTATTCAGAGGTATACAGTGGCGCAATTTGAAGACATCTTTGATCAGAATGAACTGAAGAGTGCTTTTGGACGAATTTGCACGACCGCTTGCCGGCGAGGGTGGTTCCTCGCTGACCTGAATCTCACAAAACTCTATCCGCTTTTTGTGCGAATCGCTAACGACCTATATACCTGTTCTGCATCTCCTCACCAAAATCTCAATCAAGAGCCTGTTGTCCTTGAAAATGCGTCATTGTGGGTTCGGACATCCCAGTTGATTCCAATCACTTTTGATCTATCCTACAGAGTTGCGGGTCTGATTTGCGATATGTTCTCTGGTGAAATTGATGATACCGAGAAGCCCGCCCTAAAAAAGAAGAGGGATAGTTTTCCTGATACCTTTACGGCAATAGTTCCTGGGCAGATCGTCCGGGCATATTCTAAGGCGTTTTTACTTTCTTTAAGCAAGGAGTGGCTTCGGCTTGCAACACTCCCGTATCACAAAAAATTGCGAGAGGCCAATCGCTATATTCTTCTTGAAAAAAGGCGGTATTTTACAATTTTTAACCGGATGTCTGAACCAGCTTTTATCGTTGACCATGACTTACATATTCTTGACACTAATAAAGCATTCATGGAGTTCTTTCAGCTCTCAGGAAAAGACCATCTTGGCAAGACCTGCCTAGAGGTGCTTGGTGAGGATTTATGCGTCTTGTGCCGCCTGGAAAAAGTTTTGGATAAGCATAGATCCTTTTCGGGTATTGAAGCTGAGATTTCGGTCAATGGAGAGCGGCATTATGTTGTTGTCTCTGGAACATTTCTCGGGGATATCAACAACGATTTCTCTGGTGGCATAATTATTTTGCAGGATATTACCAGTAATAAGAAAACGCAAAGTGCCTTGCGCGATAGTGAAGAAAAATACAGATCCTTAATTGAGAATGTGCCCGATGTTACCTGGCGTTCGGATCCATATGGCCACCTTACCTATATCAGCCCGAATTTTGAGAAAATTTGTGGTTACAATCCAATAGATTTAAATGGAGCCGGTGCCTCTGATAAGTTTGCGATGATCCATCCAGATGATGTGGATATGGTAAGAAATGAGTTTGGGCTTTTTTTTGTCTCACGCCTGCCGGATGGTTCAATACTGCGGAATCTTCCGGGAGATGAAGTTGAATGGTCGATGGATGAACACGCCCTTAATGGGCTTAAAAAATATGATGTGACCTACCGATATAGAAAAAACGATGGTTCGTGGATGTGGGTGCATGATCGGGCCAGTAAAATTTATGAGCAGGATGGTTGCTGGTACACGGATGGTGTGTTTTCAGATGTAACGGATTTGAAAGAGGCAGAGGCAGAACTAGAGAAACACCATTTCCGGCTTGCCGAATTGGTTGATGAAAGAACAAGTGAACTACGAAGGGTCAATAAAAATTTAAAAAAGGAGATCTCTTTTCGTAAAAAAGCTGAAAATGATCTTCTTCTGCTTGCCTCAAAACTCAGTGTTTCAAACCAGGAGTTAGAACAGTTTGCTCACGTTGCCTCCCATGATTTAAAAGAACCATTAATGCTGATAAAAGCTTTTAGTGAGAAGTTGTTAAGTAAACATCATCGCTCTCTGGATACAAAAGGGGAAGAGTATCTACAGAGAATTATATCCGCTACTGAACGGATGTCTGAGTTAATTGAAGGTCTGCTCGCCCTATCACGTATAACTTCTGCTGAACAAAAATATGAAAAAATTGATCTGACAGACCTGGTTAGAGAGGTAATTGAAAATCTTGAAACAAGAATTCACGAAACAGATGGTACCGTTGAGATTAAAACTTTAGGGTGTCTGGGGGGAGACAGGGTTCAGCTCCGCCAGCTTTTTCAGAATTTAATCGCGAACGCCTTAAAGTTTCGTAAGGCAGGGCACGGGCCAACGGTGAAAATATCATCATTTTTCGTCGATGATGTCTGTGAAATCTTCGTCGAAGATGACGGAATCGGTTTTGAGCAGAGCCATGGGGAGCAAATTTTTAAACCTTTGCAGCGATTGCACTCGAGAAGGGAGTTTGAAGGAACAGGATTGGGTCTTGCTACCTGTAGAAAAATTGTTACTCGTCATGGTGGCGAGATTGAAGCCAAGGGAGAACCTGATAAGGGGGCTGTTTTCATTATTCGTTTACCTGTTCACAAAAAGATGACAGAAGAGAAGTGAAATACTTCATAAGTTTAGCGCCTATCCGTAATTTCCATGATTATTATAAAAATTTTTTCAGTTCTCTTGCTGTCTCAAATAATTTCTTTTTATAGTATCTTAAACATATTTTTATATGCCCAGGCCCCGATATTCTTGAGCCGTTGGTTCGGTTTCGAGGAACATCTCTACAGGCCATTGCAGCCAGGCTTGGTGGTATCTTGGGGCTAGACAGATAGTCGATTTTATCTTGATAGTAGTCCCTGAGCCGCTCAAGACGATTCTTTTTAAGTTGGAACTCTTTGAAGGATAATTGGGGGCTTGATGTAGAAAAAAGGTTGCTTAGTAAGAACACGGTGACCACCTCTCCGCTGGAAGATAAATTAGTCTTAAAAGAAAACTGCGCCACGCTGGCACCCGCAACCCATATATTTGCAATTGTCTTGCCAGTGTTCAAGACAAAGACTGTTTACGGCTCCTAGGTAGATTGCGCTTGTGAGCTACTCTTCGGTGTTGAAGCTTGAGTCGCAGAACTCTAAGAGGGATTTACTGTCCTTAAAGGTTATGGAGAGGGTTAGGTCGTCTTTTTCAAAGGCTGTTGCATGGGTCAGGGTTGCGTATTTGGGCAAGCGAAGGCTCTGTTTTAATGTGTTGAAAGTTTTTTGCGCCTCTGTATGCCGAGGCGTAAGTGAACTCTGCAGGTAGATCATGAGGTTTGCTGCTTTTTGAGGTGTGTTTGCCTCTTCATGGTTGATGATTGCCTGTACTTCGTTGGATGATAAAATCGACTGGATTGATGAGTTGTGGCGAAGTGAAAGATCCAGGCAGTAGCTTATCAGTTTACGCTGATTGCTGACACTTAGATGCAATTTGGATATAGCTTCAAACAGGATTATTCGGTCTCTAAAGGATAATTTGGCAAGTTCGCAGGCCGCTTTTTCATCAAACGAGCCTTCATGTATGGCTTCTGCGATCGGCTGTTCAATGTTGGCCAGCGGTAGGAGTTTGCTGATTGTGCTGGTGCGTTGTGGCAGCTTTAAGACTGGTAAAAACAACTCAGCGACAGTCTCTAGTGGCCATATCTGCAATGCTTTTTGAAAAAAAACAGCCTTTTCAATGGGTGAAAGCTGACCGTGGATGATGGCCTCATTCAAAACGATGGTATAGACCTGTTCTTCGGAACACTCTCGGGGGATAATAAAGCAGTCGAGAGAAGATAGTGCCATGGTCTGAGCGGCAGTGACCCGATCTCTGCCACTGATAAGGCAATATGATCCTGTGCTGTTTTCTTTGAGTACCGGCGGGAGAATAATGCCGGTTTTACTTACATGCGTACAGATAGTTTCCGTGTCATAAGCCGGATCAAAGGGCAATAAGGTGTATGAGTTGTCTGTAAGATCGATATGGGAAAGTGAAATTCGATTGATGCGAAGTATTGGTGTCATCATAATTTTGTTCCGTATAGATAATTCCCTTGGTCTCAAGGAATAGATTAGATAATTATTTAGATTCTGACCGTCAACCGAGAACTGTTACCTGTTATGAATATTGCCACAAAATATATATCAGCAGAACTCAGACAAGCTCTTCGTGCGGTGTCGAATGCCACAGATACACAAGTTTATCTGTCTGGTGGCGTGATCAGGGATTGGGCCCTTGGTGTTGCGTCTGTTGACCTTGACTTTACGGTTTCGACCAGGGGGGTTGATTTCGGCAAACGCCTTGCTACAGATCTCCAGGCCACCTTCGTTCTGCTTTCAGAAGCAGAGGGGATCTGCCGGGTGGTCTGGAACGGTCTTGACCTTGATATATCAACCTTTAGAAAAAATACCAATAGAATTGAGGATGATCTGTGTCAAAGGGATTTTACTATCAATGCCTTGGCGATTGAAATTACAGCGGACGAAGCTTGGTCCTCTGGCGTATCGGCAATTATTGATCCTCTTGGGGGTATGGATGACCTGAAAAACGGTATAATCAAGTGTTGTAATGATGAGTGCCTTAATGATGACCCGCTTCGTATGCTTCGTACATTTCGACTTATGGCACAACTTGGTTTTGATATCGATCCACATACTACCCAATTGATAACAAAATTTAAACAAGGGCTTGATCGTGTTGCTGGTGAACGAATCTGGAGCGAACTAAAGAAGACAATTCAACACAAAAAGTCATGGAAAAGCTTTAAGGCAATGGATTCGTGTGGGCTCTTAGCCCAGGTGTTGCCGGAACTTGAAACTGGTCGTGGTGTGACGCAGCCTTCAAGCCATCATCTTGATGTATACGATCATTGTTTGGAAACAGTAAAGCAGATTGAGTCTATTATCGATTCTCCAGGCCAGTGGTTTTCGGATACCGAGGAGTTAATGCAGGCGTATTGTGACAAGCAGGAAAATGTTCTCATGCTTAAAATCGCGGCTTTGCTTCATGATATTGGGAAGCCTCCGGCCCGTGGCATAAAAGATACTGGTCAAATTACTTTCTATAATCATGATGGACATGGAGAACTTCTGGTCGGCAACATAGCAAAGCGTTTGAGGTGGAGCAGTGCGGAGTTGAACTTCATTTCTCGATTAGTCAAACTGCATATGTGGCCATTTCATTTGGTTAATGCGCGGAAAAAAAATGGCATTACCCCCAGGGCATGTCTTAAAATTGCTAAGGCTTCCGGAGATGATCTTGCTGGACTGTTTTTGCTGGCTATGGCTGACAGTTTGGCTGGTCAGGGGGAAGGAAAACCTGCTGGCATGGAAAAAGAGATTTCCCTGTTGTTTTCTGAGGTCTACAGAACCTTTCTGTTACGGGTAAAACCCGTCTTAGGGGCACTTCCCGTAAACGGACACGATTTGATAGAATATCTACAGTTAGAACCGGGCCCCGTATTTAGTGAGATATTTTCTGAGTTGGAAAAAGAGATGGTGTTAACTGGTATAATGGATAAAAAACAAGCCCTCGAATGGGTGAAATGTTTTTGTGAAAAAAATTAATAATTGACCCCGTAAGAGTCGTCGTTGTAGGGTAATAATGGCAATGGCGAAAACGAAAATAACCAGTGGAGCTCTATAGAATGAAAGTAAAAAATGAAAAGGTTCGTAAGGATGATGACTCTTTTGCCTCCCTCTTCAACCCTAAAGATGTTGAGGGGATCAAAAAAACATTATTGAACCACCTGTTGAGCTTTCAGGGGCGTGATCCACAGCGGGCCGGAACCCATGATGTTTATAAGGCACTTGCCTATACGATGAGAGATTTCTTAGTTGAGAATTGGATCAATACCCAGAAAAGTTATTATACCAAGAAGCAAAAGAGGGTCTATTATCTCTCACTTGAATTTTTGATCGGCCGCTCATTAGGCAACAGTCTTATTAATATGGGGTTTTATGATTTAGTAAACAAGGCTATTGACGATCTTGGTTTTGATTTGGCGGCCGTTCGCGAAGAGGAAGAGGATGCCGCCCTTGGCAATGGCGGACTCGGCAGGTTGGCAGCCTGTTTTATGGATTCAATAGCTACGATGAAGATCCCTGCCTATGGATATGGGATTAATTATGATTTTGGTCTCTTTCATCAAAAAATTATTAATGGGTATCAGGTAGAAAGTCCGGATAACTGGCTTCGTTTTGGAACGCCTTGGGAGTTTGAACGGACTCACCCACTATATCCAGTGAAATTTTATGGGAAAGTAAACACCTATCTTGATGAGAAAGGCAACTACAGATCGGAATGGATTGATACCGAAGTTGTGATGGCCAATGCTTGTGATGTCCTTATTCCTGGCTATGGTAATGATAATGTCATCAATATGCGGCTCTGGCGCGCTAAGGCCTCTCGAGAGCTTGACTTAAGCTTTTTTGGTAAAGGTGACTATATCGGGGCTGTTCAAAATAAGGTTCGTTCCGAAACCATCTCAAAACTGCTTTACCCTCCCGATGACGCCTGCGCAGGTCAGGAGTTACGGCTGAAGCAACAATACTTTTTTGTGGCAGCAACGTTTCAGGACATCTTCAGGCGTTACATAAAGCACAACAAAGGATTCGCAAAGTTCAGTGATTGCGTTGCTGTTCAACTAAACGATACGCACCCATCCATAGCAATTCCTGAATTGATGCGACTGTTGATGGATGAGAATGGTCTGGGCTGGGAGAAGGCCTGGGATATTTGTGTGAAGACGTTTGCTTATACCAATCACACCCTTATGCCGGAGGCCTTGGAAACGTGGCCAGTTGATCTGCTGGGCCATGTGTTGCCGCGTCATTTGCAGATAATTTATGAAATAAACCGGAGATTCCTAACTGATGTTGCCAAGAAATATCCACATCAGGATCTCTTGTTGCGGAACATGTCTTTAATTGACGAAGGGCCTCCAAAGCGTGTTCGAATGGCTCATTTGGCGATTGTTGGCAGTCATTCAGTGAATGGAGTTGCCGAGCTGCATACGGAACTCATCAAGACTCGGCTCTTTAAAGATTTTAACCAACTATATCCAGAACGATTTAACAATAAAACAAACGGGATTACCCCCCGGCGCTGGCTCCTTAAATGTAATCGGCGGCTATCGGCACTGATTTCCGAGAAGATAGGTGATAAATGGATCGTTGATCTTGATCAGCTGCGGAAACTTGAAGAGTACGCTGGAAATAAAGCGTTTCAAGATACGTTTTATGAGGCCAAGCTGGCCAATAAAAGGCGTTTAGCCAAAGTGATTAAGCATTTGTGCAATGTTGAAGTTAATACTGATTCAATGTTTGATGTGCAGGTGAAACGAATCCATGAATATAAACGGCAGTTGCTAAATGTTTTACATGTCATTGCCCTCTATCAAAAGATCGTAACGCGCCCAGGTGAGAAGTTCACGCCGCGAACGGTAATATTTGCGGGTAAAGCAGCGCCTGGTTACTGGAAGGCCAAGTTGATCATTAAGTTTATCAACTCTGTGGCAGATGTGGTTAACAACGACCCACGAGTTGGCAATACACTAAAGGTTGTTTTTATCCCGAACTACGGTGTTTCATTAGCTGAAAAAATTATTCCAGCCGCGGATTTGTCAGAGCAGATTTCAACTGCGGGAACGGAGGCCTCTGGTACGGGTAATATGAAGTTTTCCCTGAATGGCGCCCTTACCATTGGTACGCTTGATGGCGCGAATATTGAGATCAGAGAAGAAGTGGGTAAGGAGAATATTTTTATTTTCGGTATGAACGCAGAAGAGGCGGAATGGGAAAAACGTTCTCCTAAGCGCTCACCAACACAAATATATGAAGAAAACAGTGAGATACGATGCGTGATAGATGCTATTCAGCAAGGGGCATTTTCCAGTGAAAACAAGGAGATGTTTCGTCCAATTGTGGATGACCTGATGAACCACCAGAGAGATCCCTACCTGCATTTAATGGATTTTGAAGACTATCTGCGTTGTCAGCGTGAGGTTGGTGAGGCCTATCAGAATCAGAATCGTTGGCGTGAAATGGCGATTCTTAACGTTGCCAGGATGGGTAAATTCTCCAGCGATCGCACTATCAAACAATATGCCCAGGAGATTTGGGGAATAGATGTAGGACAGGATTAAGCCATTGTCAGAAAATAACCTGGCCGTTTAGTGAGCCAGATGGCATAAGGAGCCGTAAGGTTGTGCATCATAAATAGCCATCTTGAATAGCCATCTTGTTTTTTGACGGCTCCTAAACAAGCTTAATGTGCCACGGTTCAAAACGCACACCAACGAGGTTATCCTTCTGATATCTAAGGTTTGCGTAACCGTGATCAAGCAGTTTCCTGTAGACTTCTGTACTGGTGAAGAGTTCTGAAAAATTTTCGCCTCCCAGGTCTGCCTGGCCAACATCAAAATCTCCAACGCTGTGGAATGAGTAACCTGGAGGAGCAAGTGAACGAGAAGCGAGAGAAAGGTTACTGTCGTTTTTTCTCGCCTTATCAAGGAACAGCAAAAACTGTTTGGCAATGCCGCGTAACCCTGAAGTGAGGATCACATCGTTGCCCAGATCATCTTTTATCTTCGTAAATGTTTCTAATGACTCGTTGCCATAGAGAAAATGGCCGGTGTTTTTGATTTTAACAACTTTGGAACGGTCAATGGTGTCGGTAATGTTCCGGCAGGGTTTTTCTCCCATAAAGCCATACTGAGAGGCATCTCTGTAGAATATCTTCTCAAGAAAGGCGAGTTCCTCTGCAGTGAATTGTCCTATAGCTGAATATGTTTTTGCCACGTTAATAATTTCATCAAACCCGGCAAGATGAAAATTTCCATGTCCAATAACCAGCTGTATTCTCATTAGGCGGAACACCACGGAGTTTAACAGGGTCTGGTCGTTTCCCTCTACGAAGACGTCGTCGCTATGCAATAGATCAAAAAAACGCATTTTGACTAAATAGTCTTTGATGTCCCCATCATGCATATTGGGTTGCGGCAGGGACCCCGCAGCGCTCAGGGCTGGAAGAGAGATGCCCATCGATGTGCTGCTGATGATGGTTCCGGTAACGGCTTTTATAAATGTTCGTCTGTTCATAATATTTGTATTGTGAGAATTAGTACTTACTATGTGATATCATTGCCTTAAGGTAAATGTCAAGTTACTTTGGTGCAGTTTTTTTAGCGAAAGATTCGATTATTTTCTGGCATGTGTCGATATGATTTTTTATACAGTAAAAAAGCTGTTTAAATCTAAAAAGAGTTAACTGATGATTACTAAATCGTATTTCCTACTGTTTCTGCGCCTGCCGGTTATAGCATCTCTTTTTTCTGTACTGGTGGCAGTCTGTTTTTTTTCTGTGGCAGCTAATGCGCAGATGCAGCATGAGATTTTTTTGGCTCATACCGACCATGAGCTCCATGTTTATCGTGTGTTGGGTGATGAGCCAGGGAAAACTCTCATGATCATTGGCGGGATCCAGGGCGATGAGCCCAGCAGTTATATGACAGCGGACTTATATGCTGACATACATCTTAAGAAGGGTAACCTCATTGTGGTGCCTCGCGCAAATTTTTATTCGATTTTGCTCAATAAGCGCAACGGTCAGACCGGTGACATGAATCGCAAGTTCAGTCCTGATCCGGAAAATAAAAGAAGACAGCATTTCGAAGAGGAGGTTGTTACAGTTTTAAAACATCTCATCGCTGAGAGTGATTGTCTGCTTAATCTGCATGAGGGCAGTGGCTTTTACAATCCGAGTTGGATTAACTCAATGGAGAACCCGAATCGATACGGGCAATCAATTATTTTTGATGCAGAGGTGTACAGACCGCCCTATGGAAATCGGGAAATATTTTTAGATAGAATTGCCGAAAACGTAATTAAGCGGGTCAATCTTTTGATTGACGAAAAGAGATATCATTTCAGGGCCAATAATCATAATACAATTTCAGAGAAATCAAGTCATAAGGAGCAGAGAGAGTCTGCAACGTATTATGCTTTAACTCGTGCTCATATCCCTGCTTTTGGTGTAGAAACATCGAAAACGATAAAGTCTTTAGAGACAAAAACAAAACTTCATAAGTTGGTTATCAATGAAATGATGGCTGAGTTTGGTATTGTTCAGGATACGCCTGGAGTAAACGTTGAAGAGCCTAAGCTGGATTATCTGATGGTCAAAGTCAATAATGCTCACCCGTACGCACTGCGCCACGGAGATACTCTTGAGCTTGAGCCCGGCGATGATGTGGTTATCTCTGATATTATAGCAAATTATCAAAGAGGCCTTGTTGCTGATGTCGAAAACTTTGGCACTACTAATGATACGGGGCGTTCCTTTCGCGCCTCGCGTTCAAGCCGTGTTTACGTGAGAAAAGATTCTGTTATCTGTGGCTGGGTACAGCTTAACGTCCGGGAAAACACTCCTTCGGTCACAGGTGTAACTGTAACGAAGGAAGATGTCTCACCAGGCGCGTTTCGGGCTGAATCATTGGCGGTTGATGTTAACGGCGAGACAAAACATGTCCTTAACATGCAAACTCTGATTATTCCCAGTCACGGTCGGATTATTCTTCAGGGAGTACGAACGAACATCGCTCGAATGGATAATGAGGTGATGGTTAATTTTAAGGGTTTTAGCCCGCCCAAATCTGTAAACGACGGTAATGATCTCATGTACCCGATATATGTTGAAAATGATTTGTTGGTTAGGTATTCCGTCAATAATATGGGAAAGCGGTATCCCATTGTTGCAAGTTACGAAAATAATGCAATCGGACATTTCTGGGTTGAAATAAATTGAGTGTTAGAAAAATAGCAGCCTGGTTTCTTCTACTTATACTGATAGTTGTACCCTTCATTAACTGGAGAATAGGGGCGGTATTCTGGTTATGCGCCTGGATGATCTATCTTCTCCAAATTTCATTGAATGGCTTCAATCGGCTTAATGCTGGTAGTTCAGATAGCCCGGATGAGCCCCCTCCTAAGTCGTGACTGTGTCAATATGGCCTCACGCTTCGCAAAGACCTGTCTTTTACTTCGATAATTGACTATAGTTAAACATTTAGAAAAGTTGTGTGGTTTTTTTGTGGTACTGGCTTGGAATGGGTACAGTATTGTCACCGTTAGTTCATGAATCAATAACAGGTATTATGTTAAAAAAAATCGTAAATTTTGTGAGGCGAAAGTTCATCGGAGGTGATCGACCGGATCAGACCAAGAAAACAGTCGCGAGGGTTCGCGATGTCCGTCACGAAGATCTGCCTGGTTCATCTGGTCATGTTGAGGTAAAAGATGCACCGGCAAGCCGTTCTCAATCCCCAAAGAAGAAGTATCGTCGTCCGCGTTCATCTAAAGCTCAAAGGCCGAGTCAATGGGATATCTCGCAGTTTGATGTTGCTCCGGAAGAAGGAAAAACCCGGTTTCATGATTTTGATCTGCCACCATCACTGATGAGGGCTATTGCCGATCTTGGTTTTTCATACTGTACACCTGTTCAAGTCAAGACCCTTACTGGGGCACTTGATGGCACGGATACTATTGGTCAGGCCCAGACCGGTACGGGAAAGACAGCGGCCTTTCTGATTACGATCATGGCCAACCTCTTACGACACAACTCTGATCAGAAGGGTAGTAATGGGCTGCCTTTTGCTCTGATAATTGCGCCTACCAGGGAGTTGGTTACCCAAATATCCAATGATGCAGTGGCTCTGGCCAAGTATTCAGGTATTTGTGTTGCACCTGTTTTTGGGGGGATGGATTATGAAAAACAACAGCGCCTTATCGAAGAAAAAAAACCTGAAATCATTGTCGCTACACCAGGGAGATTACTGGATTTTATTCGTAAAAAGATAGTTAATTTGAAATCTTTAAAGGTACTGGTTATTGACGAAGCTGACCGTATGCTTGATATGGGTTTCATTCCTGATGTGCGAAATATTGTATACAACACGCCTCCAAAAGAAAATCGCCAGACCTTAATGTTTTCCGCCACATTAACCCCTGAAGTTCGTCACCTTGCGAGTCAGTGGTGTGTTAAGCCTGTTCAGGTTGAAATTGAGCCTGACCAGGTAGCCGTAGATACAATCGAGCAACTTGTATACCTTACGACCGCTCAGGAAAAATACCACATTTTGTATAATATGATAACAACTCAAAAGCTGGAGAAGGTATTGGTGTTTGCCAATAGAAAGGATGAAACCAGAAGGCTGACTGAGCGGCTTATGCGTAACGGAATCGATTGTGAAATGTTGTCTGGAGATGTGGCTCAAAAGAAAAGAATTAGCACTTTAGAGAGATTCCGCAGCGGTGAAATCAAAGTTCTGGTAGCGACAGATGTGGCTGGCCGA
Organism: Desulfobulbaceae bacterium; assembly: GCA_015231515.1. Lineage (NCBI taxonomy): Bacteria > Pseudomonadati > Thermodesulfobacteriota > Desulfobulbia > Desulfobulbales > Desulfobulbaceae > Desulfobulbaceae bacterium. Next base: position 2 of record JADGBM010000019.1, on the reverse strand, counting down.
GG
>JADGBM010000018.1 GCA_015231515.1 Desulfobulbaceae bacterium | reverse complement strand
GTTGCGTCGAATTAAACCACATACTCCACCGCTTGTGCGGGCCCCCGTCAATTCCTTTGAGTTTTAATCTTGCGACCGTACTCCCCAGGCGGAGAACTTAATGCGTTAGCTACGGCACAGAAGGGGTCAACACCCCCTATACCTAGTTCTCATCGTTTACAGCTGTGGACTACCAGGGTATCTAATCCTGTTTGCTCCCCACGCTTTCGCGCCTCAGCGTCAGTATTCGTCCAGAAAGTCGCCTTCGCCACCGGTATTCCTCCCGATATCTACGAATTTCACCTCTACACCGGGAATTCCACTTTCCTCTCCGATACTCAAGCTCTGCAGTTTCAGATGCACTTCCACGGTTGAGCCGTGGGCTTTCACATCTGACTTACAGGGCCGCCTACGCGCCCTTTACGCCCAGTAATTCCGAACAACGCTCGCACCATCCGTATTACCGCGGCTGCTGGCACGGATTTAGCCGGTGCTTCCTCTGATGGTACCGTCAAACATGGCAGGTATTAACTACTATGCACTTCTTCCCATCTGACAGGGCTTTACAACCCGAAGGCCTTCTTCACCCACGCGGCGTCGCTGCGTCAGGGTTTCCCCCATTGCGCAATATTCCTCACTGCTGCCTCCCGTAGGAGTCTGGTCCGTGTTTCAGTTCCAGTGTGACGGATCATCCTCTCAGACCCGCTAACCATCGTTGCCTAGGTAAGCCGTTACCTTACCTACTAGCTAATGGTACGCAGACTCATCCCTATACGGCAACTTCGCTGAGAGGTCACCTTTACTCAATTTACCTTGCGGTAGTATAAGACTATCCGGTATTAGCCAGCCTTTCGATTGGTTATCCCAGATACAGGGGTAGATTATCTACGCGTTACTCACCCGTGCGCCACTCTACTCGCTCCCCCGAAGGAGTGCTTTCGCGTTCGACTTGCATGTGTTAAGCACGCCGCCAGCGTTCGTTCTGAGCCAGGATCAAACTCTCCAGTTTGATATCCTTCTCATCTGACCATCTCTGGTCAGTCGATTTTCGCTTGCTTGCTATTTTTAAGTAGTAGCTCTACTTCTTTTCCATTGGTACGTTATTTTTGCTATCTAGTTTTCAAAGATCGATGCCGAAAATATATGATTTCCAACAAATTCTCTTTCTGCTTTATTTCCTACTTTCCTCGTAGGCAATCCAGCCTTTTTACTCTTTCGTTCTAGGCTTGTCAATATGTTTTTTTATCTTCTCACATATCGTTTTGCCCCGTTCGAAAGAGCGACAATCTAGCCCAACTCATCTCCCTTGTCAATCGCTTTGTTTACCTTTTTTTTGCCCTACTCCTATTGCCTTAATTCTACGTCACTAAGCACACGTTTATTTTTGCACAGAACCACAATTCGATACATATATTTGTTTTTTTTCAGTGCCTTTCTGTTAAATTGCCTTTCAGGTTACCGTCCACTTTAGTGGTTTAGGTAAATACTTTCAGCAAAAAGAAGTTTAGTTAATTATACACTATGCTCTCAGGTGATCCAATGAAAGAGGCCTCATTCTATCATGTAATAGACAGCTCCACCTCCACAGTTCAATGCGATCTATGCTCACATCGCTGTATAATCAAAATCGGTAAGAAGGGTATATGCAACGTACGACTTAACATTAATGGGACACTGCACAGCCTGGTTTACGGGAAACTGGTCAGTGAATGCAGCGATCCCATTGAAAAAAAACCCCTTTTCCATGTTTTACCGGGCAGCTTATCCTACTCAATCGCAACTGTCGGCTGCAATTTTAAATGCAGTCATTGCCAGAATCACCAGATATCTCAATATCCAATCACCACCCCTGACAGTGTGCCTGGGACTTTACGTACCCCCAGCCAAGTAGTAGATATTGCCTCATCACAAGGCTGTAAGAGTATTAGCTACACCTACATTGAGCCGACAATTTTTTTCGAGTTTGCTATTGAAACAGCTGAATTAGCACATCAGAAAGGGCTAAAGAACATCTTTGTCAGTAATGGGTACACAAGCCCCGAAGCAACTATTAAAATCGCACCATTTCTTGACGCAAACAACATCGATTTAAAATCTTTTAGCGACAAATTTTATCAGCAGATTTGTAAAGCAAAACTTGCTCCTGTACTAGACACAATATCATTGATGAAAGAGCGTGGTGTCTGGATTGAAGTAACAACTCTGATAATTCCTGGCCTGAACGATTCGGACGCTGAACTTGGCGAGATAGCTAAATTTCTTGTAGGGCTCGATCCCGAAATACCATGGCATGTAAGTCGATTTCACCCGACCTACAAACTCACTACTAGCCCGCCAACTCCTCCGGAGAGCTTGTACCGAGCCAAAGAGATCGGCCATGCTGCCGGCCTCAAATACGTCTACACAGGAAACATCCACGGTATGGGAGGAGAAGATACTTTCTGCCCTGAGTGCCACAAGACAGTAGTTAAACGAAGTGGTTACACAATAGAAAAAAACTGTATAACTGATGGAAAGTGTCCAAAATGCAACTCGCCAATTGCCGGACTCTGGTAAAAAACACACCCGGCGTATATCAGGAACTACCGCGAGGTTGTGCGCTGAAAAGTAAGGGCACGCCATGACCCCTCTTCATAAATATGATGACACAAGCAAGAGATCTGCTGCATCTGCTCAATAATGCCAGCCATCTGACCTCTGTGCAGTCCCGACAAAACAACCTTGCCATTCACAGAAAGTCGTTGAGGGAAACCAGCAATTAGTTCAAATAAAACTGACGGTGAGATATTGGCCACGATGAGGTCAAAGACTTCGGTAACATCTGTAAGTACTCCACAGAGAAATCGAACCTTATCTTCCAGCTGATTATTTTTCATGTTTTTCTTAGCAATATCAATCGAGTTCTGGGAAATATCCACACCAAAAACCCGCTCAGCTCCAAGCCGACTCGATATGAAGGTGAGAATTCCAGAACCGCAGCCGATATCCAATACTTGCTCTGGGAAAACCCCCTCACTGGCTATTTCCTCTAGAGCTTTAACCGTAAGTCTGGTGCTGGGATGGTGTCCGCTGCCAAAAATACTGCTGCACTCTAAACATATTGTGTTCTCACAAGCGTCATCACTTAGTAACCCTGGCGGAACAACAGTGAACCGTTTAGAAATGACAGCTTTATCTGGTGCCGATGTCTCAATACAGCCAAATCGGGTCTCTTCGATACCAGCATCAAAAGGAAAACCTGCAACAACCCTGGAAAGATCCGCAAGAAAAAGATCCGCATCACAATCCGCGCACGAAGCCGCAACTATTTGATTACCACCTGTCGGAGCCACATAAACACAATTGCTAATGGCTCTCAACGAATCAATAGCCTCGGAGAGCACACCATTTTCATAAATACGGATAATACAGATAAGCTGCTGCTGATCGGAACTGCAATATTCTTTAAATGATAATAGCATGATGAGATTTGTAACTCCTGCGCCACAAGACAACGGAGATTTTCACTGTTAACAAAGACTTAAGGGTGCAGGTCAGGCTGGGGTTGATAAATTCTGGCAAAAAACGGTCTGACGGAAGAAACGCGTTAACTCATTTCGCCTAAACTTTGTCCGCACTTGCTCAGGCACCAAATCAGACACCTCTGTGCGCGCAATTGCCATTTTATACTCAATATGCTCAGCTAACCTGTTATCCAAATACCACGCATAGGTTAAGCCAAACAGTAATCCTGGTGGTGTAAAGCCCTCATCAGCGTTTAGCACCCTGGTGAAATAGGAGGGATTGCCCTTTGCCTGTCTCATTCTGGCAAGAGTTAGATATTTCGTTAAAGAGTTATCGTTAAAATATGCCTGACGCTTCGGCTCTGGCCTAAGATATAAGTGATAAATCTTGCCAAGTGTTTCACCATTATTTTCCAAAGGCAGAATGGTTTTCTTCAGAACGTAGTCACCAAGAAGTGACTGTCCAAGTGCCACCAGAAAGGCCAGTTCAAAACGGTGGGAGCCCCGCATATCATCCCGAATCTTCACAAAGCCATCCGCCGGATCATAAAATGAATATACATGATCCCATACCTGACAACGCCCCCACAGCTCTTTGTCAATATACTGCACACCACGAAAAAAGCTAAGGTGGCTTGTTGGAATATCCCAGTGTTTCCATAGTATTTGAACAATAGGATCTGACTCATCAATGCCAATTTTGGAGAGAGATGATACTATTTGTGCATATCGATGACATGGCACAGAGATACTAAATGATATTTTCTCCTGCACCAAATCAGGCAACCCCTGATTCTCCCCAACATCATCGTTACAAATATCCTGCGCAACAACAAGAACCTGTAGGGCTTGCGCAACACTAGCAGGATCATGCTTAACCTTGTGCCCGACCAGCTCATCATTTGAATAAATACTTGCTTCAATAGGCAAAAAGCCCATCTCCCAAACTTTCCCCCTATCCAAGTAGATAGGGGTTTTGCCCTCCACAGCATAGCTCTGCAGTATGTTGCCAGGAATATCTTCCAGGCTGAGTAGGATAACCTGTTTAAACAGACCTTCAATACCGCCGCCAATATTACGATGATAGGCCTTAATCAGATCAGACACATAAAACCGCCTGCCCGGATCCTCCATTGCCAAGTCCGTTTCACCTGCCTGCACCCAGAGATTTGCAATAAGGACCTTGGCTGCTTTTTTATTGGCACGAATTGCATCGCTTAAGCCAGGAACCTGCATAACCGGCACTATGCTTGTGTATAAACTTCCAGGTGCAAAAACAATCAGATCAGCCTCGGCAATGCACTGTTTCACTTCGGGAAGAATCACGGGGGCAGACTCAGAAAAATCCACGTAAACGTGATCAACAGGAAAGCCACGTCGTGCCGAGCTGGATTTATCCTCACCTGTGGCAACCACACCATTAGAGTAGCGAATTTTTAAGAGCGATGGGGTTGTTGTGCATGGAAGAACCGAGTCACGCCCGGCACCTATAATCTCCTCAACGAGCCGCAAGCCTTCTCGTATGGCCTCAGGACCTACCACCTTTTGCATATCTGAATGAAAGGAGTAGATAGCACTGGTGATAATCAGGTTGCCAAGGCAGTTCGGGCGCCTCAAGGCCTTCTCAAAAATAGGGTTGTCCCAAATGGCCTTGACAAGTCCCAGCAACTCCCTGCCCATTATCTCCGGGAGTTGACCAAATGTCATACTTTTGCGAGCAAGCAGAGCCTCTAACGTTAATGATTTCGAGTCAAAACGATAGTTGAAAATAGTAAATAACTGGGCAGCAACTGATAGTGCCCCGGATTTGTCTAGGCCGTATTTTTTAGCGAGTAGTTGTGGGCGAATAGATGAAAGCATTACATGACGAATATCTCCAAGGCCAATCATAGGGAAATCTTTCAGCATTTCTCCAGTTGAACCTCCATCATCAGTGGTGCAAACAATGGCCTTGGTTCTTGGAAAAGCCATCTTCAGCCCCTGAAACGGATCCTCAATCCAGCTAAGGCTTCGACTATCACCGCCGACAACAGTTGAGAGTCCTGTCCCACCGCCCAGAACGACAACATTAATATCCTCAGTATCAATTTTACTTAAACTTGAAGCCAGATTTTTCAAGCCGGCAATGGTCGCAGGCGGGCCAGCAGGAACACCCTGCAACGATAATTCAATGAGTTTTTCGACAAGACGTCTGCGCGACAAAAGCTCAAATGGAGAAAAATCGGCAGCCTGCAACTCTGCCATATTCTGCTTTATCTGATCGTAAGAAAAACGACTCATAGAAAATCAGGTTGTTTGCTTAATGAGTTCAACAACTCGTTCAAGGTCCTTGGGGGTATCAACTTCAATGGAGTCATGCTCAGTTAAAACAACTTGAATTTTATACCCATATTCAAGGGCTCGCAGCTGTTCGAGTTTTTCAAATCGTTCCCACTCACCTTCTGGGAGCCCGACAAAGGTCAACAAGAAGCCTTTTCGATACGCATAAAAACCAAGATGCTTGTAATACGTTGGAGGAATAGGCTCTTCAGGATTTCGCTGAAAAGGAATAGGTGAACGAGAAAAGTACAACGCCTTTCCATGCCGATCAAAAACAGTTTTAACGTGATTTGAGTCAGTAATTTCTTCAGGTCGGATTATTCTATAAATCAGAGTAGCCATTGGCAAAGCCGGATCCTCAAGCAGAGGCTTGGCAACCTGTTCCACAACCTCAAAAGAAAATAACGGCTGATCTCCTTGGATGTTAACAACAACATCCTGCTCCCCAATTCCCATTTTTTCGGCCGCTTCAGCCAACCTATCCGTGCCGGAGACATGATCATTTCTGGTCATCACCACCTCTCCGCCAAACCCCCTGACGCAGTCGGCAATCCTCTCATCGTCGGTTGCCACTGCGACTCGGGATAACAACTCAACTGAAACAGCACGTTCATAAACATGCTGAATCATTGGTTTCCCTAAAATATCAGCCAGGGGTTTACCTTCAAAACGATTTGAGTGATAACGAGCCGGAATTATTGCAACTACTTTTGAACTAACTGTCTGATGCATTTGATATCCTGTTATGGGTACAGCTATGATTATTAATTTGTAAAAAGTTAAAAGTTATAGAACACTACTTGGGTATGGTATAAAAGGTTCATGGCTTTCCACTCTACACTTTTCACTTTTAACTGCTTTTATGATCACAGATCCGCTTAACATCCTCGTTCTCGATGAAACAGGCAGAAACACCAGCCAAGTAACCCTGCTAAACGAGCAAATATCGCGAAGCGGGATAGAGCTTTGTCTCGGCCAATCAGAATTCGGGCCACAGACCTACACTCTTGTCTATACCGCAGAGAGAGTTGAACTGCGCCCCCCAGAGGCCAGCCTTGGCCAGCCATTTGCTGTTGATTTTGGCTCCGGCTCTGTTTCCTACAGACTCAAAAATGGCAGTGTTAAAAAGGAGGACATCGCAAGGGCTGTAGGCCTGAAGAAAGGGACTCCACATATTATTGATGCCACCTGCGGCTTTGCCCAGGATAGCTTTATTCTAGCCGCACTAGGTTGTACCATCTCCTTGTGTGAACGCTCGCCTATTACCCATGCCTTAGTATCTGACGCCTTAAAAAGGGCTGCCAGTAGCCCGCAGCTTGCGCCCATTATTCAAAGAATCACTTTACATTTAGGCGACAGCCTGGATTTAATCCCTCAATTAAGCGCCAGCCATCCGGCAGATGTCATCTATCTTGACCCGATGTACCCTCATCGCACTAAGAGTGCTCTGGTTAAAAAGCAGATGCGCCTGTTGCGCCAGCTGGTAGGAAAAGACGCAGACGCCAATCAACTCCACCACCGTGCCCTGGAATATGCCCACAGCCGTGTTGTCTGCAAACGACCAATAACAGCTGATTTTTTAAGCGATATGAAACCTGATTTTGCCATCAAAGGCAAAAAGCATCGATTCGATGTCTATCTTTGCACATCGAACCGATAAGATCTGCAACAATCAAACTTAAATTTTCAAGGCTGCTTCTAGCGCCCTTTCAATTTGCACCAAGCGCTCAGCTGACAATTTTACCGGTACTTGATAGACAAGGGTCCTTCCCATTATTGCAGCTGACTTGGGTAATGCCTTTTCGTCATAAATTACTCGACGTTTTGAGGGTGAATGGCTGCAACTAAATGGGTATCCAGACCTGGTCAACGTTTTACCTGCCAGCAGATGTTCCCACTTTGGATAAAAATGCCAGTTATTTTCAGCAAAATATACCGCACCTGCACCATTTTTACCAAGCACGGCATTGACTGCTTTAGCAGTGTTTTCATCAGGCAACATAAACGCTAAAAAGGTGGCAGAGTCACCCTCTTCATCGAGCAAATTACGGAATGAGACTCCTGGCAGTTTCGAGATCAACGCCTTCATCTTTTGTTTATTTGCCTTTTGTGCTTCAACAATACTATCAAGCTTCGCTAACTGTGCAAGACCAATAGCACCCTGCAATTCCATCATTCGATAGTTAAACCCGACAAAACTCCTGCCATCACCACCCCTGCCCCCGGGATTAGGAACATGATCATGTCCATGGTCATGGTACTCACTCATATTTCGCCAGAGTGTCTCGTCATTGGTAATTATCATTCCACCTTCACCGGTGGTCATTGTCTTAACAGGGTCGAAAGAAAATGTCCCGCAGGTACCAAGACTACCGAGCTTTTTCCCAAACAGACTGGCTCCAGGTGCCTGCGCAGTATCTTCAATCACGGGTAGAGAATGGGCATTGGCTATTTTAATTATTTCATCAACTCGAGCTGGAGCACCCATCATGTGGACAGGAATAATAGCCTTAGTTTTGTTGGTAATCTTTTTTGCAAGATCGGCGGGATCCATGTTGAGAGTGTCATCAATTTCAGTAAAAACCGGGATGGCACCAACATCGAGAATTGCCTCCCAGGTCGCAACGAAGGTAAACCCTTGGGTGATAACTTCATCACCAGGGCCAACTCCTAGAGCCATCAAAGCAACCTTGAGGGCTGCCGTGCCTGACGTTACAGCCTGCGCATATCCGGAGCCACAATACGCTGCAAATTTGGCTTCAAACTCTTTAACTTTATAAACTCCCTGTCGCTGTTCAGCGAACTCATAACGAAACAGGACTCCAGTATCAAAAACCTGCATGGCCTCCGCCCTTTCTTCTTCCCCAAAAACCTCAAAACCTGGCATATAAGTATTCTCCGTAGATTATTTAAATTCAGGATACCTGTTTTTCATCACCAACCCTTCATCGCAGTATTATAGACTTTTACAACATCGGCCAAACTGGGTTTTCTGGGATTATTCTCGACCGGACGGGTCACGGTTAAGGCAATTTTGGCCATCTCCTCTATCCGATCAGCCGGGATATTGAGCGCCTCTAAACTTGACGGAATACCGACCTCCATGTTCAGCTCATACAAGGCGTCGACGGTGGTACGGGCAGCCTCTTTCAAAGAAAGCCCATCAGTTTCGCAACCCATTATTTCTGCAACAGCTGCGTATTTCTCAGGTGCACCTATCAAATTATATTCGATAACGTACGGCAGTAGCACCGCGTTGGCTAACCCATGAGGGATTCCAAACATCCCACCTAAAGGATAGGCCATGGCATGCACCAAACCGACACCTGCAGTGGCAAGTGCTTTTCCTCCCAGCAAACTGCCCAGAAGCATGTTTGAACGGGCATCAATATTATTACCATTAGCATAGGCCTTCCCCAGGTTTGCAGCGATAAGGTCCATAGCTTCCATTGCGTACATGTCAGAAACAGGGTGAGCCTGAGACGAAACAAAGGCCTCAATCGCGTGTGTAAAGGCATCAATACCAGTAAATGCGGTTACATGTTGAGGCAAAGAAACCGTAAGTTCAGGGTCAAGAACTGCAGCCTCTGGGTACAATGGGTCACCGTTCATTCCGCCTTTAGATTGAGTCTTTTCGTTTATGAATACTGCTGTGAAGGTCACCTCGGCACCGGTGCCAGAGGTCGTCGGCACCATGATTTTAGGTACTCCAGCCTTTTTAATTTTCCCCAACCCCAGATAGTCCTCAGCCTTACCACCATTGGTTATCAAGATGCTTATTGCCTTTGCGACATCCATGGCAGATCCACCGCCGGCACCAATAACGCAGTCGGCGCCCATTTTTTTGGCCAGAGCAGCACCATTATCGGCAAGTCGAAGGCCTGGTTCAGGGTCAACATCAGTATACAACTCATAGCCAACTCCATTTTCTTTTAATGGAGCAACTATCCGATTAAGGAGGCCTGCCTTTTCAAGGCCGGGATCGGCGACCACAAGTACCTTTGTGCCTCCAAACTTCTTAACCAGAGAGGCTAAATCATTAACAGCCCCACACCCAAATCGAATAAGTGTAGGCTGAGTTACGGTAAAATTTGCTGTAGAGCTCATAGGGGTATCCTTTTTATAGTTGAACTGTTATTATGCACACTTTAAGTTAACAGAACTTACAGTAGTAAAGGATGCTCTGGCAACTAAAAAATCACTGGGGAAAGACCAAAAACTTATGGAACACTATACGAGCAAATCCGAAAAAAAAAGAGTGGCTAAAGGGGTTGAACAACTCAGCAATGAGTTGATTCTTCTTTCTGACCCAGCCATTAGTAAACTTCCCTGTGACGACTTCATTAAGGTTGAAATCAAGGCAGCGAAAGGCCTAAAAGCCGGCTCAAAAAAAAGGCAGATAAAATATATCACTAAATGTTTACGAAAAATTGATCCGGCCCCCTTAATGGATTTCCTCGAAGCCCATAAAGGATCAAAGCTTAAGGAAAACCAATCGTTTCATGAGATTGAGCGCCTTCGTGACGACATTATCACCGAGGCCATTGAAGCAATGCGACAAGCCACTCATTTTAATCAAAAACTCGACTCCTCATGGAAATGTGAAATTCTCACTCTTGCCAAGGAGCGCTTACCAGACCTTGACATCAAAGCAGTTACCTTGGCGGCCTTAAAATTTGCTCGCAATCGAAAGCCTGTCTTCAGCCGGGAAATATTCAAGATTCTTAAAAGCGCCACGGAACAACAACAATACTCTGAACCTGAAGCGCTTGATGAATAAGGTCCGTTACTAATTAACAACAGACTCAGATAAAGGAAACACTATGGATTATAGAAGTGGTATGGCCGGGCGGATCTTCACGATCCGCTTTGATCACGGTGATGACTTTTTAGTAGAGTTGAACCGATTAGCCCAAGAAGAGAAAATTCGAGCCGGATGGTTCAACCTGATTGGCGGGGTACGCAACGCCGAAGTCGTCACGGGCCCGAAAGAACCGACAATACCTCCAGAACCTGTCTGGGCAACCATTGATGGGGCCCGTGAAGTCGTGGGCATCGGCAGCATTTTCTGGGATGAAAACAATACACCCAAAATCCACCTTCACACCTCCCTTGGTCATCACGGCGACACCATGACCGCTTGTGTTCGTAAAGGCACAAAAACTTACCTTATTCTGGAAGCCTATCTCATTGAAATAACGGGCGTCAATGCCACTCGCCCCTGGTACCCGGAAGGCCAGTTTAACCGACTAACCTTCGCGTAGTTACCTTAATACGGTGCGGTACAGAAGATCATGGTTTATCAAGAACCGACCGTATTGCTTCGACCAGCTTACACTGAGGTGGTTTGCCAAAATGTTGTCATAATACTCTTAGGAATGGGAGTAATAAAAAAAAAGCTACTCACGATATGTGAGTAGCTTTTTTAAAGTTTAGAAACTTCGGTAAATCTCTAGGTTATTTATGCATCTACTTCAGCGCCTTCAGACTCTTTATAGTTTACAAGCTCAAGTATTGCCATCGGTGCTGCATCGCCACGTCTCTGACCAGTCTGAATGATACGAGTATATCCGCCGTTTCTATCCATATAGTCATCTTTCAATCTATCAAAGAGTTTCGCTACAACTTTGTTGTCCTGCATAAATGATAAAGCCTGTCGACGCGCGTGCAAATCACCGCGCTTGGCCAATGTAATCATTTTATCAACAACCTTACGGATTTCTTTAGCTTTCATAGTGGTTGTTACAATTCTTTCATGCTCAATAACGGAGGTAACCATATTTCTCACCATTGCTAAACGATGCGAAGTAGTACGTCCTAGTCTTCTTCCTGCCTTTCTGTGTCTCATGGTTATGACTCCAATATCACTTTAATTTTCTTCGGTATTATTATTCTGTACGGGAGGTTCCCAACTATCAATCTTCATTCCGAGGGATAACTCCATCTCTGACAGTAACTGTTTGATTTCATTCAAAGATTTGCGGCCAAAATTTTTAGTTTTGAGCATTTCCGGCTCTGTACGCTGGACAAGTTCTCCAATATAGGTAATCTCAGCATTTCGGAGGCAGTTTGCTGACCGAACAGAGAGCTCAAGATCTTCAACACTCTTATAAAGATTTTCGTTAGCGGGTTCAGCGCCATTTTCCTCAACCTGACCAACTACAGGCTCGGCATTATCTTCATCAAAGTTAATAAATACCTGCATTTGCTCTTTTAAAATTTTACCGGCATATGCAAGGGCATTCTCGGGTGTGATACTTCCATCGGTATGTATTTCCATTGTCAGTTTATCATAGTCGGTCTGCTGACCGACACGTGCCTGACTAACGATAATCTTAACTTTCTGAATAGGAGTAAAAATGGCGTCAATAGGAAAAACATCTACAGGCATATCTTCTGTTTTGTTATTCTCAGCAGGACTATATCCATTCCCCCATCTAACTTGAAACTCCCCGTTAATTTTTCCTTCATCACCGGTGATGGTACAAATATACTTCTCAGGATTCATTACCTCAACCATTCCATCTGGAGAACTGATATCAGCTGCTGTAACTGGCCCATTATCAGTTTTTACGATTTTAATGATTGCCGGCTTGTCAGATTTGAGTCGGAGACGAACTTCCTTCAAATTAAGAATAATCTCCGTTACATCTTCAAGAACACCTGGAAGAGTCGAATACTCATGATGAGCACCTTCAATCTTAACTGTTGTAATTGCAGCCCCTTGAATTGATGACAACAATACCCGCCGCAAGCTGTTACCTACCGTAGTTGCAAAACCTCGCTCTAATGGTTGGCAGCTAAACTTGCCATAGCTATTCGTATGAGTATCAGAATCAACTTCAAGACGATTTGGAATAATAAGTTCTGTCCAGTTCCGGTAGAATGGATCAGACTCTAATGCATATTTTGTTTCAGTATCACTCATAGCTTTATCACTTGTTATTTGGAGTACAATTCCACGATTAAGTTTTCCTGAATAGGCATAGTAATCTCTTCTCTATTAGGAAGCGCCTGAACAGTGCCTTTAAAATTGTCTTGATCAAGAGCAAGCCAACTTGGGACTCCACGCCGAGCAACTGCGCCGAGACTGTCGGTTATAACCTCTACTTTCTTGCTACCCTCTTTAAGGGTTATTTCGTCATTAACTGAAACAAAGAAAGAAGGGATATTAACAATCTTACCATTAATTAAAAAATGATTGTGACGAACCAGCTGCCTGGCCTGATTGCGTGATGCTGCAAAGCCCAGTCTATAAATAACATTATCAAGTCGTCGTTCAAGGAGAACCAGGAGATTTTCACCTGTCACACCCTTTGCTCGGTCGGCCTTGACGAAATATTTGTGAAAAGGTCCCTCAAGCATTCCATACATTCTTCGTACTTTTTGCTTTTCTCGCAACTGAATTGCGTAATCAGACATTTTTCTCATTCGTGCTTGTCCGTGCTGCCCCGGTGCAAAGGAACGACGCTCAAACGCACATTTATCAGAGTAGCAACGATCACCCTTCAAAAAAAGCTTTAACTTTTCTCTTCGACATTGTCGGCATAATGCGCCAGTATAACGTGCCAATTTGTATCCTCCAGGTTATCCCAATCCGGCAAAACCGGAATTAATTAATTCATCTATTCCTAAATCGCTTCTAAACAGATCTAAAAGCTGGCTATTTACTTAAACTCTACGTTTCTTTGGTGGCTTACAACCATTATGCGGAATCGGAGTAACATCAACAATTCGAGAAACATCGAGTCCTACTTGCTGTAAGGCCCTTAAGGCAGACTCTCGACCTGGCCCAGGACCCTTTATATTAACTTCTACCTTGCGAAGACCGTGCTCCATAGCTTTTTTGGCGGCAGTTTCAACAGCATTTTGTGCAGCAAAAGGTGTGCTTTTGCGTGAGCCTTTAAAACCGAGGCAACCAGAACTACACCAGGACAAAGCATTACCCTGCTTATCAGCAAAGGTAACCAGTGTATTGTTAAATGTTGATTTAATGCTCACTATCCCCTCGGGAACATTTTTCTTTTCTTTGCGTTTTATTGAACGCTTTTTAGGCGCAGCCATCAATTTTCTCCTGCTAGATTTATCGACTTAAGAGTATATTTCTTAAGGTTACAAACCGGTTTATCTGGGTATTAGAATCAAGTTATGTTCGATTATTTTTTACCAGCAACTCTTCGTGGTCCTTTACGTGTCCGAGCATTTGTACTGGTTCTCTGACCACGACATGGTAGTCCTTTTCTATGCCTTAAACCTCGGTAACTTCCTAAATCCATGAGGCGTTTTATGTCCATTGCTACTAAACGTCGTCGTTCACCTTCAACTTCGCAACTGTCTTCAATAACCTTTCGTATTTCAGCTACCTGAGCGTCATCAACAAGGTCACTGTTCATTCTGTAATCCATCTTTACAGCATCAAGAATTCGACGTGCAGTTGTCAACCCGATACCATGAATATAGGTCAGAGCTATTTCCATATGTTTGTTTTTGGGTAAATCAATACCAGCAATACGTGCCAAGATAATACTCCTAATTTAATTAATTAATGTAGCTTAAACACTTAAACTCAAAGAGAGACTTATTAGCCTTGACGCTGTTTATGTTTTTTAACCTTACAAGAAACACGTATAACGCCATTACGTTTAAACACCTTACAGTCACTACACATTTTTTTTACAGAAGATCGTACTTTCATCGTTTTTCCCTACTATATAAATTCATTAAAAATTACAAGTATATCTTATCTATCGCTATTTTATTTACCTTTACCCCGAAATACTATACGCCCTCTTGTGAGATCGTAGGGAGAGAGTTCTAAGGTAACTTTGTCTCCAGGTAGTATTTTAATAAAATGCATTCTCATTTTCCCTGAAATATGGGCCAATACTTTATGCCCATTTTCAAGTTCAACCCTAAACATCGCGTTAGGAAGCGGCTCTAATATTGTGCCCTCTACTTGAATTGCCTCTTCTTTTGCCATTCTGTTTATCGCCTTGTTGTGAACTAATTGTGAAACATTAATATACTATCTGAAATCCTGATCTATAATGGCACCACTTAATACTAAAGGATCTCCATCTGTCACAAGAACCGAATGCTCAAAATGAGCTGAATCAGTTTTGTCAGCAGTAACTACAGTCCAACCATCCTTAAGAACTCTCACATCTGAAGTACCAATATTTACCATTGGTTCTATCGCTATTACCATCCCTGGTAACAGACGTGGACTTCGCCCCCCTCGTTTATAGTTGGGTACTTCAGGCGCCTCATGAAGTTGAGTACCTATTCCGTGACCTACAAACTGCTTTACAACATGAAACCCATTTTTCTCGACGTAGGTCTGAATTGCTTCAGAAACATCAGCAACACGATTCCCAGATCGAACTTGTTCAACCCCTAGTTTTAATGACTGTTGTGTTACTTCCAGCAAACGCTTACGAGTCGTATCAAGGATACCGATGGGAATACTTATTGCTGCGTCACCAAAATAACCCTTATACTTAACACCAAAGTCAATACTGACAATGTCTCCATCTCTAATGACTACCTTTTTCGATGGAATTCCATGCACTACCTGCTCATTTATAGAAACACATAGTGTGGCGGGGTAGCCCCTATACCCCTTAAAAGCAGGTACTGACCCATTAGATCTTGCACTATCTTCTGCTATGACATCAAGATCCAATGTTGACATGCCAGAGCAGATTGTGTCTTGCAACAAATTAAGGGTTTTTGCCACAATATCATTGGCCGTTTTCATCAATGAGATTTCATCGGCGGATTTGATATTTATACTACCACTCATCGGATCAACTTGTGGCTAACGTCCCTTAATTGCACCAGTCTTGAGAAAGCCATCATAATTTCTCATAACTGTATACGATTCGATTTGAGATATTGTATCAATTGCGACACCAACAACAATCAATAAAGCAGTACCACCAAAATAGAATGGAACATTTAACTTACTGATAAGTATTTCTGGCAATACACATATTACTGATATGTAGATTGCACCGATAACTGTCAGACGAACCATAATCTTATCAATAAACTCTGCAGTTCTTTTTCCAGGACGTATACCGGGCACAAAACCACCGTTCTTCTTCAAATTTTCAGCAATATCAACTGGATTGAATGTCACTGCAGTATAAAAAAAGCAAAAGAAAACAATCATAATTACGTAAAGCACGGTATGCCAGAAGCTTCCCCACGCCAATGCAGCTGTAAATCGCTGAACCCAATCAATTTGTATAAAACCGAGAATTGTCGCCGGAAACATCATAATCGAAGAAGCAAAAATGGGAGGTATAACACCTGCCATATTAATTTTCAAGGGAAGATGTGATCGCTGCCCACCATACATCTGCCTGCCGACCATACGCTTTGCATATTGTATCGGTATACGTCTCTGAGCAGTTTCAAAATAGATTATCACACCAATTATAATCGCCATCATAACCAATAAAATCGGCACTAAAATAATTGTCATTTCTCCTGCGGTTGCCATTTTAATGGTATTGACAATCGCAGCAGGCATTCTTGCCACAATACCTGCAAAAATGATCATAGAAATACCGTTGCCAATACCACGCTCTGTCATTTGTTCACCAAGCCACATTATAAATGCAGTACCTGATGTCAGCGTGATTATTGTCATAATCCTAAAGGTCCAGCCAGGAGTAATAACAATCATGGCATTTCCGGAAGGACCAGCCATGCCCTCAAGGCCGATACTGATAAACAGCCCCTGAACAACACTAATCACAACCGTAGCATAACGCGTATATTGTGTAATCTTGCGCCGCCCAGATTCCCCTTCCTTGGAAAGAGCTTCAATATGAGGAACTACGACTTTTAGGAGTTGAAATATAATCGATGCACTAATATACGGCATGATGCCCAAGGCAAATATCGAAAAGTTTTCCAATGCCCCACCAGAAAACATATTGAACATTCCAAATATTGTCCCGGCATTACGTGCAAAAAAATCAGACAGGGCTTCACCATTAATACCTGGTGTTGGTATCTGTACACCCATACGGTATACAGCAAGCATAATAAGCGTAAAGAAAATTCGTCGCTTAAGTTCTGGTATATTTGCTGCTGCTTGAAGACCGCCAGCCATCAATTATTCCTCAACAGTGCCGCCAGCACTAACAATTTTCTGACGGGCCGATTCGCTAATTTTATCAACTTTAACAGTTACTTTCTTGGTAATATCACCGTTACCCAAAATTTTAACCATTGTGTATTTTTTACTAACAAGTCCTTTTTCAATCAATGATGCAAGATCAATAAGTGCGCCATCTTCAAAAAGTTCAAAATCACTAAGATTTACAATACCTATCTCTTTACGAAAAACATTAGTAAATCCGCGTTTAGGTAATCGGCGCTGTAGTGGCATTTGACCGCCCTCAAACCCGGGCTTAACACCGCTACCAGAACGTGCCTTAAAGCCCTTATGTCCACGACCAGCAGTTTTGCCATGTCCACTACCATGACCACGACCAAGTCGCTTACGTTGTTTCGTTGCCCCTGGATATGGTGATAAATTACTAAGATCCAACATTGTTATTCCTCCACCTTGACAAGATGCGCCACTTTGCGAATCATTCCCTGAATCTCAGGTGTATTTTTTCTTGTGATTGTTTTATTGGTCTTAGTTAGCCCAAGTCCGGTAAGTGTGGCCCGAATCTTTTTGGTGCTGCCAATGCAACTCTTGACTAATTTTACTGTAACCTGCTCACTCATTTTTAAACCCTTCTAAGTTGACCAATGAAAAGTCGCCTAATTATTTACCGACAATCTCTTCAACTGTCTTATTTCTTATAGATGCAATCTGCTCAACGGTTCGTAGATTTCGCAATCCGTTCATAGTCGCTTTAACAAGATTGTGAGGATTATGAGAACCTAAACATTTTGTCAATATATTATGGACACCTGCAGCTTCAAGTACTGCTCGAACAGCACCTCCAGCGATAACGCCAGTACCGGGTGAAGCAGGTTTCAACATAACCTTACCCGCGCCAAATTTTCCGTGAATTTCATGTGGAATACTTGTTTCAGTGATTGACACACTCTGCATATCTTTTTTAGCTTTTTCAAGCCCTTTGCGAATTGCTTCAGGAACCTGATTTGCTTTGCCAAGGCCATGACCTACCTTACCTTCACCATCACCGACAACAACTATTGCACTAAAGCTGAAACGTCGTCCACCTTTAACTACCTTTGCTACGCGATTTATAAAGACGATTTTTTCAATAAGTCCATCATCTTTTTCAGTATACTGTGCCAAGTCATTCCTCCTGTTACTTGCAAAAAACTTTCAAATTAGAATAATCAATGAAAAAATCATGTTAGGAATTAGAATACTAATCCACCCTCACGTGCACCATCGGAAAGGGCTTTAATCCTTCCATGGTAAATAAAACCACCTCGATCAAATACAACCTTTTCGATGCCCTTTTCTTTTGCTTTCTCAGCTATAAACAAACCAACTTTATTGGCTTGCGCAGTTTTCCCTTTGATTTCAGCAGCAGAAATTTCATTTTGCAGCGTTGAAAAGGCCGCCAAGGTGTTTCCTGTCGTATCATCAATAATTTGTGCATAGATATGACGAGAGCTTTTGAATACTCGCAATCTTGGCCGCTCTGTTGTTCCAACAATTTTTTTGCGAATTCGCTTTACTCTTTTCTGTCGCGCAACTTCTTTATTATTCGTTCTAGCCATTGGACTATTCCTATTTTTTGCCTGCAGATTTACCGACTTTTCTGACAATATGTTCGTTTTGATATCTGATTCCCTTACCTTTGTATGGTTCAGGCTTACGGATATCTCTAATTTTTGCAGCAACAAGACCTAACTCTTCCTTATTAATAGACTCTAAGGTTATCTCATTATTAACATTTGTTGCACTTACAGAATCAGGTAGCTGAAAGTCGACCGGATTAGAATAACCAACACTCAAGGTAATCTTACTGCCAGCGACATTTACTCGATAGCCAACACCCTCAACTAAGAGCTTTTTTTGAAAACCGGTATTTGTGCCAACAACCATATTATTAACCAAAGACCTGGTCATTCCTTTTAAGGCGTTTGTCTGCTTAGTATCATCTTTACCAATAAAGGTAAGAATTTCACCGTCAAGAACTACGTCAATCTCTGGTCGTGTTTCTCTCTGAAGAGTACCTCTCGGCCCCTTCACCGTAACCAGATCTCCTGCTATAGTGACATTAACACCCTTCGGAAGGGTGATAGGTTTTTTGCCTATTCTGGACATTCGTTATCTCCAACTAACAATTATTAGTAACGTTTAATTCGTTAAAGCCTAAAGCGCTATTACCAGATATTACAGATAATTTCGCCGCCAATCTTCTGTTCTCTAGCCTGAATGTCTGTCAACATACCTTTTGATGTTGAAACAAAAGCCACGCCAAGTCCCGTCATAACTTTTGGGATATCAGTGTAGCGGGCGTATATTCTTCGACCGGGCTTACTAACACGCTTCAAACCGGTGATAACCCTTTTTCCTGCCTTATCATACTTAAGTTCGATTTGCAGGGTATTTTGGGTGCCTTTTTCTTCAATGATGTGAAAGTCTTTTATATAGCCTTCATTTTTAAGCAAACTGGCAACTTGGACTTTCATTTTTGAATAAGGCATATCTACTTTACTGAAATTAACCATACTTGCATTTCTTATTCTGGTCAGCATATCTGCCAGAGGGTCATTCATCGACATTGAACTACTCCTTATAAAAGGGTCAAATTTTGCCTTTAGAAATTTTGCCAAACGACAGTATAAACTTTCGATTGGGGAAGTAACATTACTATTACCAACTAGATTTTGTCACACCTGTAACTTCGCCACGGCTCGTCATCTGCCTGAAACAAATACGACAAATTCCAAACTTACGCATATAGGCACGGGGTCTTCCGCAGATAGGACAACGATTATAAGCTCGAACTTTGAATTTAGGCTTATTTTGACTCTTAGCTATTAATGATTTTTTAGCCACTTGTTTGGTTCCTCAAACTTGCAAATTTAATTCTTGAAGGGCATCCCTAAAGCTTTAAGCAGGAATCGACCCTCTTCGTCTGTTTTAGCTGTTGTTCCAATAACTATATTCAACCCCTTAATCTTGTCGATTTTGTCGTAGTCAATTTCAGGGAAAATAATCTGTTCTTTAACTCCCATGGCATAATTACCACGGCCATCAAATGATTTTAATGATACGCCCCGAAAGTCTCGTACTCGAGGCAGGGCAATATTTACAAGTTTGGCAAAAAAATCATTCATTTTTTCCTTACGCAGCGTAACCTTACACCCTATCGGCATGCCTTCGCGTAATTTAAAAGTAGCTATAGATTTTTTGGCTCGAGTGACAACAGCCTTCTGGCCTGCTATACTTGTCAACTCTACAACAGCACCATCAATAATTTTTGGATTCTGTACCGCTTCACCTAGCCCCATGTTCAAGACAATTTTTGTGAGCTTAGGAACTTCCATTATTGACTTATAACCGAACTCCTTCATGAGTTGCGGAATACATTCATTTGTATATTTATCTATAAATTTCGACATTATGTTCTCCTTGAAGATAGTGTCTTTTATTTGGACTCGACAGATTCGCCGCACTTTTTACAGACCCTGACCTTACTGCCGTCATCAAGTATCTTTCTACCGACACGTACGGTCTTGGAACATTTTGGGCAAATCAACTTCAAGTTGGACATATCAACATAAGCCTCTTTCTCGATGATACCGCCTTGCTGATCTGACTGGTTCGGCTTAGTATGACGCTTAATAATATTAACCTTTTCAACAATTGCTTTGCCGACTTTACGATTAACTCGTAAAACCTTACCAACGCGACCTTTGTCTTTACCGGTCAGGAGTTCCACCTGATCATCTTTTTTTACATGAGTTGCACACTGCATTATTTCTGCCTCAATATCGTCTTAATGGTATCGTTGAGATGTCGCGAGACACGACATTTTTATACGACGATCAATTTCGCCTGCTGTTTAAAGAACTTCGGGAGCAAGAGATATAATCTTCATGAAACCTTTTGCACGCAGTTCGCGGGCTACAGGGCCAAATATACGTGTTCCAACAGGATCGCCGTTTGAACTTAAAAGTACCGCTGAATTATCATCAAACTTGACATAGGTATCTTCAGGTCGTCGAATCTCTTTGGCGGTCCTGACGATAACAGCCTTCATAACCTCACCCTTCTTAACTTTCGAGTTGGGTATGGCATCAAACACACTCACTACAATAATATCGCCAATACTCGCATAACGTCTTTTAGAGCCACCAAGAACTTTTATGCACAGCACTCTTTTTGCCCCTGAATTATCAGCAACATTTAAAACTGTCTCAGTTTGTATCATGATCCTAAACCAATGTTTATATCTAAAATGTCTATTTGTGCATATATCGAGAAATATGCTGACACTAAAATTAAAAAAACACTGCTTATAAAAAAGGCAGTGTTTGCCTATATCGAAACTATATCGAATTTACTTACTAGCAGATTATACTGCTTTCTCTACGATCTCACGAAGACGCCATCTTTTTTTACGACTTAATGGACGACACTCTTCAATAAGGACTAAATCACCAATCGAACAACTGTTCTGAGGGTCATCTGCCATATACTTTTTACGGAGTCGTATCATTTTCCCATAAAAAGGATGTGGAACCTTACGTTCAGTATTTACAACAATACTGTTGGTCATTTTGTCACTAACCACTACACCAGTCAGTGTTCGTTTTATTTTCTGTTGGTCACTCATCATTCTTCCTATAGCATTATCGATTGCAAATGTTTAATTAACTGAATTAGGCCTTAAGCTTTTTTTCGTTAATTACTGTTTTTATACGGGCAATATCTTTTCGTAGACTGTTAAGCTTGGATGTATCCTCGAGCTGCCTGATCCCATGCTTAAATTTAAGCTTAAAATAATCCTCTCTCAAGTCATTAACTTTAGAGTCTAATTCAGTCTCATTCAATGTTCTAATTTCACTTGTTTTCATAATGACTCACCTTTAGCCACAACTTTTGTAGGAAAAGGAAACTTGTTACCGGCAAGCGTCAGTGCTTCCATTGCCGTTTCCGCATCAATACCACGAATCTCGAAAAGCACTTTACCAGGCTTAATGACAGCGATCCAACCCTCTGGAGCACCTTTACCTTTACCCATTCGAGTTTCGGCCGGCTTCTTCGTGTATGGTTTAGCTGGAAAGATTCGAATCCACATCTGACCACCACGTTTAATTTTTCTGTTAATGGCAATACGGCCAGCTTCTATCATTTTTGAGGTCAACTTGCCACACTCGACAGCTTTCAGTCCATACTCTCCAAACGCTAAGGTACTACCGCGTTGAGCAGAGCCGGTCATCCTGCCTTTAAATTGTTTTCTAAATTTTACTTTTTTAGGACTAAGCATGTTGATATCCTACAATTAATAATTTACAGAGTTCGCTCATTTTCAGAAAGAACTTCACCTTTAAATATCCAGACCTTAACACCAATTTTACCAAATGTTGTTAACGATTCGGCTAAACCATAATCTATATCAGCGCGGAGTGTGTGCAGTGGAACCCTTCCTTCACGAACCCATTCCTGCCTTGCCATTTCGGCACCTCCCAGGCGACCAGAACAAGATATCTTAATACCTTTTGCTCCAAACTTCAAGGCCATATTCGTCGCCTTTTTCATCACTCGTCGAAAAGCAACTCGACGTTCAAGCTGCATGGCGACATTCTCAGCGACTAACTGAGCATCAGCTTCCGGGCGTCTAACTTCTTGAATATCAACAACGCAGGTTCGTTTTGTTAATTTATCCAAATCTGCCTTAAGCGTTTCAATCTCGGATCCTTTTTTGCCAATAACTATTCCTGGTCGGGCTGTATGAAGTTTTATCCGTATCTTATCACCAGTTCTGGCGATATTGATACTAGACAATCCGGCATGATACAGTCGTTTTTTAAGGAATTTTCGTAATTTCTGATCTTCAAGCAAATATTTAGAGTAATCTTTACTTGCATACCAGGTCGATTCCCATGTCCTAATTATATTAAGGCGTAAACCTATTGGATTAACTTTCTGGCCCAAAATCTTCCTCCGTTAAGATAGATTTTTAAATCTTTTCTGTTTTATTGTTCATCGAGAACAATAGTTATGTGGCTGGTACGTTTAAGAATTCGAGATGCTCGACCCATTGCACGTGGACGTATGCGCTTAAGCATGGGACCTCCATCAACAAAAATCGTTTTCACATAAAGTGTGTCAATATCAATCGCCTCATTCTGACTTGCGTTTGCTACCGCCGACTCTAATAATTTGCGTATAATTCGTGCACCTTTTTTAGGCATAAAACGCAAGTTGTTAATTGCTGTTTCAGCACTTGCTCCACGGATCAAGTCTGCTATGAGTCTCGCCTTCTGGGCCGATATACGTGTACTTTGTAATTTTGCTGTTGCTTCCATTTTACCTTAGCTCCTTATGGCCTAAACAGGCTATTTCTTGCCTTTCTTACTACCAGCATGACCATAAAAGGTGCGTGTTGGTGAATATTCGCCAAGTTTAGTACCAACCATGTTTTCAGATACAAAAACTGGAATAAACTTTTTTCCATTGTGAACTGCAAAAGTCAGCCCAATCATATCTGGACTTATGTCTGAACGTCGAGACCACGTCTTAATCACTTTTCTTGAATTAGTATCTTTTGCCTTAACGACCTTTTTTAATAAGTGATCATCAATAAACGGTCCTTTTTTGATCGAACGCGCCATTCTATATCCTCCTGTTAGGACCTTTTAGTTACAATATATTTGTCTGAACTTCTCTTGGTGCGAGTTTTATATCCCTTTGAAGGAATACCCCATGGTGAACAAGGGTGACGACCACCAGAGCTTTTACCTTCACCACCACCCATTGGATGGTCATGAGGATTCATTGCTACACCTCTGACGCTTGGACGTTTACCTTTCCAACGGTTACGTCCGGCCTTACCGAGTTTCTGCGAGTCATGCTCATTATTTCCAACTGATCCAAAACATGCTCGACAAAGCTTGTGAAATTTACGCACCTCACCGGAAGGAAGCTTTATAAGGACATTATCTCCCTCTTTAGCCATAAGCTGTGCAGAGACACCAGCACTTCTAACAAGCTGCGCTCCCTTTCCAATTTTCATCTCTATGTTATGTATAATGCTACCAAGAGGCATATTACCCATCGGCATACAGTTGCCGTTTTGCACATCAACCTTTTCACCAGTCTCAATAATATCCCCTACTTTTATCCCTAATGGTGAGAGAATATAACGCTTTTCACCATCGGCATAAGTAATCAAGGCAATATTAGCTGAACGGTTAGGATCGTATTCAATAGAGGTAACTTTTCCAGGGATATTGACTTTATTGCGTTTAAAATCAATAACACGGTATTTTCTCTTATGTCCGCCACCAATGTGACGTGCTGTAACACGACCATAGTTATTTCTACCACCAGATTTACCCAGAGGACAAACTAGACTTTTTTCAGGTCTCTCTTTTGACAGTTCAGAATTGACGATTGATACTCTGTTTCGTAATCCTGGTGTTGTCGGTTTATAGGTTTTAGTTGCCATTGCAAACCCCAATTCTCAATTTATAAGTATGTCTATTCTATTATTGTTAAAGGCAGATATTTATAGCGGTTATAACTCTTCCAAGAAGTCGAGTTTTTGATCTGCAGCTAAGCTCAAATAGGCTTTTTTCCAATCATTGGCGCGACCTGCATGTTTTCCAACACGTTTTTGCTTACCGTGCATATTACAAGTACGAACACCATCAACTTTGATATTAAACAGTTTTTCAGCCGCGTTTTTAATCTCAATCTTATTCGCTCTTGGATCTACTTTCAAAACCACTTGATTCGTATCTTCCTGGAGAAACATGGCTTTTTCAGTAAGACAAGGTTTTCGTATGACATCGTATATATTTTTCATGATAACAACCTCTTTTCTAGCTGCTCTATGCTATTTTGAAGCAGAACAAGTTGTTTATGATTTAAAATATCATAAACGTTTAACCCTACAGTCTGAATAACCTTAAAGCCATGCACATTTCGTGAAGAGAGTTCAAGAGTGTCATTACCCTGCGGAACAACGATCAGGGCGTTGGCAAGATCAAGGTTTTTCATAATAGACACGAAATTCTTGGTTTTGATCTCATCCATAATGAAATCATCAAGAATGACACATTGCTCTTCAGCAACACGTGCACTTAATGCCATTTTAAGCCCACTGCGCCTGACTTTTTTAGTCAGTTTAAAGGCATAACTTCGCGGCTTTGGCCCAAATGCCACACCACCTCCACGCCATAGTGGAGAGTGTTTTGAACCTGCACGGGCACGCCCAGTTCCTTTCTGTCGATATGGTTTCACTGAACTACCGCGTACTTCTACACGGGTCTTAGTACATGCATTTCCAGATCGTCGTGCTGCGCGTTGCATTCTTACAACGCTATGGAGCAAGTGCGCATCAACTTCAACACCAAAGAGATTATCGTTAAGATCAACCTCTCCAACTTTTTCTTTTTTAATATTAATTACTTCAGTTACTGCCATTGTATTGACCCCAATTAGCTTATCTCGTGAATAACAATATGGTGACTATTTTGTGTAAAGTTGAATAAGTCCCTGTTTTGAACCAGGCACTGACCCCTTGACAACCATAACATTGTCTTCTGTACGAATATCAATAATGATTAAGTTCTTTTTAGAAACCCTAGCATTACCCATTTGACCAGGCATTTTCTTACCTTTTACAACCTTACTCGGTGTCGCTGAACAACCTATTGATCCAGGCGCTCGATGATGCTTTGAGCCGTGTCCACTTGGACCACTTCGAAAATTGTGTCGTTTAATGGAACCCTGAAAGCCTTTACCCTTCGACGTTCCGGAAATATCAATCAAATCACCAACCTTGAAAAGGTCTTCCATTGTCAAGGTCTGTCCAATCTGATATTGACTAGAATCACTCACACGAAATTCCTTGATGTGATAAAATCCTCCCTCCTGGCCAGCAGCCTTTGCATGTCCTATAGCAGGTTTTTTCATACGGCTTTCGCGCCTGCTATCAAACCCCAGCTGAATAGCGCTATAACCATCAGTTTCAAGGGTCTTAACCTGCAAAACAACACAGGGACCAATTTCTAGTGCAGTAACACCGATGGCACAACCGTTCTCATCATACAACCTGGTCATACCTATTTTTTTTCCTAACATACCTAAAGAATTTGGCATTGTACCAATCCACTCAATATTAAATTTAATAATATGTTACAGCTTAATCTCAACATCAACACCTGCAGAAAGCTCAAGCTTCATGAGTGCGTCAATGGTCTGTTGAGTAGGTTCAAGAATATCAAGCAAACGTTTATGTGTTCGCATCTCAAACTGCTCTCTTGATTTTTTATCAACATGCACTGATTTAAGTACACAGTATTTGTTGATCATCGTTGGCAGAGGAATTGGTCCGGCAACCATAGCACCAGTGCTTTTGGCTGTTTCAACAATTTCCAGTGTCGATTGATCAAGGAGCTTATGGTCGTAACCTTTAAGCCTAATGCGAATTTTTTGAGTTTGAACCATTGTCTGTCACCCTACTCGATAATCGTGTTAATAACGCCAGCACCAACAGTTCTACCACCCTCGCGGATCGCAAACCGTAAACCCTCTTGCATCGCTATCGGAGTTATCAGTACTCCCTCAATTGATACATTGTCTCCTGGCATTACCATCTCAACGCCCTCTGGCAAATTCACTACTCCAGTTACGTCGGTTGTTCTGAAATAGAACTGTGGTCGGTAGCCATTAAAGAATGGTGTGTGACGTCCACCCTCTTCCTTTGAAAGGATATAGCACTCTGCCTTAAACTTTGTATGTGGTGTGATTGATCCTGGCTTGGCCAATACCTGACCACGTTCAATCTCTTCTCGCTTGATTCCACGTAGAAGGATTCCGACATTATCTCCAGCCATACCTGTATCGAGGATCTTACGGAACATCTCAACACCGGTAACCGTTGTCTTCTGTGTTGCACGAATACCAACAACCTCGATCTCATCGCCTACGTTGATTACACCTGTCTCAATTCGGCCGGTTGCGACTGTTCCACGGCCTGAGATTGAGAACACATCCTCGACAGGCATCAAGTATGGCTTATCAACATCTCGCTTAGGCTCAGGGATAAAAGAGTCACAGGCAGCCATCAAATCCCAGATACATTTTGCGTAGGTCGGATCATCCGGATTTTCCAGTGCCTTTAATGCTGACCCTTGAATGATTGGGGTGTCGTCACCAGGATACTCATATTTATCAAGAAGTTCACGAAGCTCCATATCAACCAGTTCGATGAGCTCTGCGTCATCAACCATATCACACTTATTCAGGAAGATAACTATCGAAGGTACACCTACCTGACGTCCCAAAAGAATGTGCTCACGAGTCTGAGGCATTGGGCCGTCATCAGCACCAACTACAAGTATAGCACCATCCATCTGGGCAGCACCGGTTATCATGTTCTTGATATAGTCAGCATGGCCGGGACAATCAACATGTGCATAGTGACGGTTATCGGTCTCGTACTCAACATGCGCTGTTGAAATTGTAATTCCACGCTCTTTTTCTTCGGGTGCCTTATCGATCTGATCAAAATCAGTTGCGCTCGCATAACCCTTTGTTGCCAATACTCGTGTTATTGCCGAGGTCAGCGTAGTTTTACCATGATCAATATGGCCTATTGTGCCGATATTGACATGTGGTTTTTTCCTTTCAAATTTTGCTTTAGCCATGTCTGATCTCCTATAACCCGTTATTGTTGAGAAATTTGTGTGAAGGGCTTCAATTCAATTTCATGTTTAATCAATGGAGCTCACGACCGGATTCGAACCGGTGACCTCTTCCTTACCAAGGAAGTGCTCTACCTGCTGAGCTACGTGAGCATCATCAATTAAGTAACCAGCAATTTAAGCACAAACAGACTGGTAAATTCTCAAAACTCTGTGCATGAAACTCTATGTAAATGGAGCGGGAAACGAGACTCGAACTCGCAACCCTCAGCTTGGAAGGCTGATGCTCTACCAATTGAGCTATTCCCGCAACGAAATCTTACCACTTTGTACATTTACAAACTCTGGTGGAGGGGGGAGGATTTGAACCTCCGAAGGCGTAGCCGACAGATTTACAGTCTGTTCCCTTTGACCGCTCGGGAACCCCTCCACATTGAGCAAAATGTGTATATGAATTTCATCAGCAAGAAGTTCTGCCGACTCTTTAATATTGGAGCTGGCGATGGGACTCGAACCCGCAACCTACGGTTTACAAGACCGTTGCTCTACCAATTGAGCTACGCCAGCATAACGCGGGAATCTAACCTTTTACCAATTAAACTTCAATAGTTTTTTTCAAAAAAAAACCACTATGCTAACACTAGTCAGCATAGTGGTTTAACCAGACACAGTATTACTGTTTAATTTGAGGCCTTTTTTACAACAAAACTACTTACTCGATATCGTTCAAATGCCATCGCAAACGTTCGATATACCAGATGTGCAAACTTTGTATATGGCATGTACAGAAAAAGCATCAATACTGACACCAGATGCAAATAGTACATAAGATAAGCCAAAGAGCCAATTCCAGTAAAACGTAACAACTCAGAAAGCAGTCCTGTAATACCGACACCGGCTATAACGTAAATCAAGAACCAATCATAAAAAGTACCTGTCGCACCAGTTTTGGCCTCGCTGTTAGAGCGCTGTCCCCACAGCAGGAATATACCATAGAGCAAAGCAACAGCACTTACGTTGGCCAAAATCTTAATTGGATCCCAAAATGGGATAGGTCCATGCATTCCAGGATCGATAATACCAATAAGGTCTTTTCGAATAAAACTATACGCTGTAACAATCAGTAAACCAATAAATGCCAACATTAAAGGTTTATGACCTTTAGCTCTATCCCGATTTTCACCACACTCATTAAAGCGATTATGGGAAATAATTTCCTTAATTGATGGCCATAAAAACTCGGTAATAAACTGCGGTACGGATGGACGGTAATCGGTGCTGCCTTCGAGATCGGCAGCCATTTTCCCCCACATAGTAGAAACACCTTTGTAGGTAGAAAAAATTGCAAGAGCAGCAGCTGGTAACATAATTATATCGATAAAAAAGACCGTTTTAGACAGATATTTAAAATCCCAATGCCCAAAAAATTCACCAAAATCTGGATAGCCGTGCGCTAGATTAGCACCTGCGATACCCCACATAATTGCAATAATCAAGGCAGGTATGCCAATTATTAAAGGCAAATTTTTGGCTGACGTTGTCAACTTAGCAAGTCCAGATGGGAAGCCATAGTATGTATAGGCGTAGGCTCTAATTGCCCCTAAAACATCTCCGGGTTTAGCACCACGAGGACAGTAAGCCGTGCAGTCTCCACATTGATGGCATAAAAAGACATCGGGGTCAGCTACTAACTTATCCTTTAAGCCCCACTGAGCCCAGATCATCTCCTTACGGGGAAAAGGCTTCGTGTCAGATGACAACGGACAAACGACTGAACACGTAGCACACTGATAGCATTTTTTAAGTGTATCTCCACCAGCTCCTTTCAGGTATTTAATGAATTGTAAATCAGGATCAATCCTCATTTTATTCTCCTTTCTTATTTGTTTATTGAGTTATTCCTTTATATCGGAAGCAGCGTACAACTGCTTCCGATATAAACAACCCAAATACTACCTGATCTTAGAAACCCTTGAATGGATTTGGTCCGAGTTCAATCATCTCTTCAACGAAACCATTAATAACATCTGCAACTTTATCATAATCTGTGATAGCAATCTGCTCTGCGCGACAGCGCTCTGGCTCGAGTCCAAGAGTTGACAGAGTATCACCGATATTTGCCATTCTCTTATCAGCAATCTCACTGCCCTTGACAAAATGGCATTGATAATCATCGCCATACTTACAGCCAAGCAGGATTACGCCGTCCATACCGGAAGAGAGAGCGTCTTTAATCCAAACCATATTTACGGATCCAAGACAACGGACTGGTATAATTCGAACAAGATTACTGATCTTTTTATGACGCATACCAGCCATATCGAGGGCAGGATAGGCATCATTTTCACAAACCAGAGCCAGGATTCGAAGCTTATCTTCATCGTCATCCGGAACCTCTACAGCCTTAACCATAGAGCCGATCATATCGACATTATAATCCTTAAAACCGATAATTCGCTCTGGGCATGCACCCATACAGGTACCACAACGACGGCAACGGGTTGGATTTGGAAGCGGAGTTCCCTTTTCATCATCATCAAGCGCGCCAAATGGACACTCCTCGGTGCATCGTTTACACTGTGTACATCTCTGGAAAAAGAATTCAGGATATGTCTTGTCACCAGAACGAGGATGAACCGCAACACCGCGATCAGCTGACTCAAGACATTGGATAGCCTTTAAAGCTGCTCCAGTTGCATCATCAATGGTTTCTTCCATGGTCATAGCTTTCCGCACACCGCCACAGGTGTAAACACCGGTTCTACGAGTCTCATAAGGAAAACAGATAAAATGAGAGTCTGCATAACCGTCAAACAGATCAAGGTCCAAAAATGCTGGCCCCTGTCGATAGGCGAGATTAATGCTATCCTCATGTTTTGTCGCTGGCACAAGTCCTGCTGCCAAAACTACCATATCCACATCAATAGTAATATCTTCATTGAGAAGCGTATCCGTCATAGCGACCGTGAGTGAGCCACCAGCCTCTTCGACACCGGTAACTGTAGCCTTTGTCAAAAAGATACCATCATTATTCTGAGCACCCTTATAAAACATTTCCATGTTCCCAGGTGTTCTCATGTGCTGATAAAGAATATACGCTTTGCCATCAGGATTATCTTCACGGACATAGCTGGCCTGTTTCAAGGCAACCATACTTGTAACAGAGTTACAGTATGGGAAATCATTGTCATTTTCAGCAGCGCCTGGACTCTGAATAAAGGCAACTTTAGCAGGTACCTTACCTTCTTTGGCAAGCTTTTCAAACTCCGCATTGGTCACAACATTTTTAATTTTACCATGACCTAGATGTTCATAGGCAGAAACGTCCGCCGGAGTCCAGCCGGTGGCCAGAATAACTGCACCGAAAACCTGGGCATCAGGATTTACCTTGGCATACGGTTTCAACCCTTTATTGGGGTCTTCCATGGTACCTTTATTAATAGCATCCTGCTGATCGGCAGTTACTTTATCAGGTGCATCCCATTCAGATTGGGCACCAGCGGCTTTCAACGTTACAGAGAATGCACCAGGTGCGCCGCCGATACGTGCCACTTCGGTTTCGGTTTTAACGGTAATATTTGAGTCACTCTCTACTTCTTTAACCATAGCACTAATTGTTGGTGATTCAAGATCGGTCCAAGGCGCTTTAGTTGGAAACTGTTTTCTCCAACCATTAGCTTTACCACCAAGTACACCCATTTTTTCAATGAGGGTAACATTGTAGCCTGCAGCAGCAGCTTCTTTGGCAGCAGTAAGTCCGGCAATACCACCACCCATAACGAGGATATCCCGGTTAAGGGTCTCCATCTGATATGCTTCAGGCAATTCAGTTTTATCAGAACGCTTACACTCCATTCGCATATTATCAGAGGCCAGTTCCTGAACATACTCAGCATCAGCATCTTCACCCTGACACCAGACGCACTGCTCACGAAGATTAGCGCGAACGACTATCTTGTCATCGCCAAAATTAAATTCATCCTGCATAACGCGAGGAGAACAGGCGCCAATTATTATAGTATTTACACCACCACTGATGTCACCTTCAATCAAAGCCCTGCCGTCTTTACCGCATAAAGCCGCGTGGCTTTTGCATTCAACTTTCATCTCGGAGGAAACCACCCGCGATAGGGCCTCAATATCAAGAGCATCACCTATTCCACATCCAGTACAGATATATGCTTGTTTTTTCTTATCCATCTAACTATCTCCTTGAGGCTTGAATTGCTTTTAATGCCGCAGCTGTCGCATTCTGAGTAGAAGTCACGACATCAGATGCCTTTTTGGCGCAGCCAGCTGAAAGCATTGCAGCATCTGCATCACTTACGATGAAGCCATTTGAATCCATCTTGAGTCCCAAAGCAGCACCCTGTGCCTTAGCAGCTGGTTCCATACCAGTTGCCAGAACAGCCAGATCAACTTTTTGGGTAATTTTATCACCTGTAACAGCATTTTCAGCCACAAGAGTAACACCGCCATCACTTTCAGGAATGATATCTGCTACTTTTCCTTTGATGAAATGTGTATTCGGATCGGCCATGAGCTTCTCTCGGAACTTCTCATATTTACCCGGTGTTCTCAGATCAATATAAAATACATAAATTGGTGCCACCGGATAGCGCTCACGGATATAGGTAATCTGCTTCATACTTGCCATGCAGCAGATGTACGAGCAGAATTCAAGATGATTTTCATCTCGAGACCCAGCACACTGAACAAAACCAAAACTTTCAGGTTCTTTATTGTCACCAGGGCGGAGAATCTTACCGTCTGTAGGTCCACCAGGTGCAGCAAGACGCTCCATCATCATATTAGTGATGATGGCATCTGAATCTTTAAATTTAAGGTTATCCATTTTGGCAGGATCATAGGGATTCCATCCTGTTGCCCAGACTATAGCAGCGACATTTACGGTAAATGATTCAGCTTTCATATCTGTATCAATGGCACTATATTTACATGCTTCCACACATTTACCACATTTTGTGCATGCCTCAGCATCGATAACGTATTTCATTGGAAATGACATCTCGTGTGCTTTATAGATCGCCTTTGTTTTGTCCATGCCGAAGTTAAAGCCATTACTGCGCTCTTCCGGACACACTCCAACGCAATCGTTGCACGCCGTACACTTACTGTTTACAAATCGAGGAGTAGTTTCCAGGGTTACTTCGTAATTACCGGCAGATCCAGATACTTTCTTAACCTGGGTCATGGTATACATGCGAACTTTCCGGTTATTCTTAATTCTCTTAAAGTTAATCTCCATTCCGCATGATGGCGGGCATAATTTTGGAAAGTACTGATTAAGCTGTGCTACACGCCCTCCCAAGTAAGGATTTTTTTCAATAAGAAAAACGTCCTTGCCAACCTCTGCGGCTTCTAAGGCTGCGGTCATACCACTGATTCCGCCACCTACGACCAGTACCGCACCCGCACTGGATGCTCCACCTGCGTCTGTCATGCCACTCCTCCATTAAAAAAGTAATAAGTTATAATAAAACCATTTTCCTTAGCTGAATCGAAATTTATTAAATTTAAACTCAGCTAAAAAAAAGAACCCACCAACTAACAGCTCATAGAAAAATCTCCAGGCATCTATAAAGATGCCTGGAGATTCATTGAAACATCGATTTGACAAATTGCTGAGAAGAAACTCAACAACTACCAGTCAAATTAGATCCACGGCTCAGTTTCAACTATGTTGATACATGGTACTTTCTCACACTTCCATTCCTGTGTTTTAGGATCAAAAGTTGAGTTAACGAATGCCTTCCAATTTTCGTCATCAACAGTTGGGAAATCTGAACGATAGTAGAATCCTGGGTAACGAGATTCTTTACGGAACTCAATGTGGCGAATGTGAGTTTCAACACACCAAATTCGGTGATAGTTCTCCCAAGCTCTCATCAACTCATGAAGATCACCGGCAGCCATAAGAGCTGCATCTTCACGGAGCATTCTGAGGAGATCAAGACAGATATTCAAAAGTTTACCAGAAGTCATGTAGTATGTTGCAACACCACCACCATACTCATCGGTAGCTTTCATCAGTCGCATCATAAGACCAGCAGGCTTACAGAAGTTAGGGTTAACATCTGAAGATGTCGATTTGCCAACATGCTCATGTTAGAGTCTAACTGGTGCGTAAATCTCATCAGCAAGTTCCTGAGCTGTCGGAGCGAGTTCAGGTGTGAAGGAAGCGTTGTCACGACAGTATTTAACCATCTGCTTAGCAACAATACGTCCCTCTGCATGTGAACCAGAAGAGAATTTATGACCGGAAGCACCAACACCATCACCAGCAGTAAACAGTCCGTTTACGGTGGTCATACGGTTGTAGCCCCATTTGTACTGATGTGAGCGAGGACCATCAACTGTAGGTACCCAAGCTTCGTCTGGACCAGAAGTCCAAATACCACAACAACCTGAGTGAGAACCAAGCATGTACGGTTCGGTTGGCATAATCTCAGAACCAACTTTTTCAGGCTCAATGTTCGCACCAGCCCAGAGACCAGCTTGTCCAACAGACATATCAAGAAAATCTTCCCAGGCTTCAGACTCAAGATGTTTCCAAAACTTCTTAACTTCTTTCTCATCCATTCCTTTTTCACGACGAGCGTCAAGGAAGGCGTTCAAAGCAACGTCGGTAGCCATGTAGATAGGGCCACGTCCAGCTTTAAGCTCATTAAGCATCAGGTGGTTTCGAAGGCAGGTAGGTGTAACAGCAGAAGCGCCGTAAGGCATGAACTTAGAAAGTTCATCTTTTACAGAGTCACTATTTGCATAGAACTCACCAAGACCGTTCTGTACTTTTGCTTTGAAAAGAAGGAACCACGCACCAACAGGACCGTAACCATCTTTAAAACGAGCTGGTGTGAATCGGTTTTCCATCATGGTAAGAGTAGCACCAACCTGAGCACACATAGTGTAGGTAGAACCTGCGTTCCATACTGGATACCAGGCTCGGCCTTTACCTTCACCGGTTGAACGTGGACGGAAAATGTTTACCGCACCACCACAGGCACAAAGCATTGCCTTCGCAGTGAAAACATGAACTTTATTTTCACGAGTAGAGAAACCAACTGCACCAGCAATTGTATTCTCTTTGTTTTTATCAAGAAGAAGTTTAACGATAAAAACTCTTTCAAGGCAGTTCTCTTCGCCAAGAGCAGCTTTTGCAGGCTCAGCAACGATACACTTGTAAGACTCACCGTTAATCATGATCTGCCATTTACCAGTACGTACTGGCTTTCCACCTTCCGGCAGAGTTTTAGCAGGTTTTGAACCATCAAGGTTATCGCCAGTCTCAGGATCGATCTTCCAAACTGGTAAACCCCACTCTTCGAAAAGATGAACTGAATCATCAACGTGACGGCCGAGATCGTAGATAAGGTCTTCACGAACAACACCCATTAAGTCATTACGAACCATCTTCACGTAATTTTCAATTGGGTTGTCACCAATGTAGGTGTTAATAGCTGAAAGACCCTGAGCAACGGCACCAGAGCGCTCCATAGAAGCCTTGTCAACCAAGGTAATCTTCATGTCAGCAGGAGCCCATTTTTTAATCTCAAAAGCTGTACCACAAGCAGCCATTCCGCCGCCGATGATAAGTACATCTACTTTGTGTTCTACTATCTCCGGATTTACTATCGCGGGCAATTCACCGAGTGGCTTATTTGGTAACGCCATATTTGTTTCCTCCTAAAATTTAAAAATAAGATTTTTTAACAAATTAAAATTACTTAGCCATTTTGGCTGGATCTGGAGATGGAAGCGATTTCTGTGTAGAAAGAAGCTCATCATCAAGGCTTACACCTTTGAGGTCTTTATACGCATTAGCAGCACCCTCAGCGGTAGTTCTGATAGGGAACTTAAAACGCTTCAAGTTGCCAT
Organism: Desulfobulbaceae bacterium; assembly: GCA_015231515.1. Lineage (NCBI taxonomy): Bacteria > Pseudomonadati > Thermodesulfobacteriota > Desulfobulbia > Desulfobulbales > Desulfobulbaceae > Desulfobulbaceae bacterium. The sequence continues at coordinate 2,708 of JADGBM010000018.1, read as the reverse complement.
TACGGAACTTAACGGTCCACATAATGGAATCAGAACTTCTCATTGGATGAACCTGACCACCCATTGGTACGAAGTCATTGTAACCACGAACCATAATAGCACCTTGAGGACAAATCTTAACACAAGAGTAACACTCCCAACATGCATCGGGCTCTTGATTATAAGCTCTCATTTCCTCTGTGTTAAGTACCATCAGGTCGTTTGGACAGATGTACATACAGGCAGTTTTGTCACCGCCCTTGCAACCGTCACACTTTGAAGGATCTACATAACTTGGCATTCAAATACCTCCTCACTTGGATTGAAAATTCGACACCACCATTGCAGCGCCAGTTATCTAAAAAATAAGCAATGAACGGCAATTCCTAGATCTTGTTACTCTATTAACAAATAACAAAATCAAAAAAAGCAATACACCGCCAAACCTAATTTTGTGGCTTTTCATGCATTCCATTGATCGACAACAAAAAGCACGTATCTAGCTGATTTAAATGGTAAACTTAATTTTATTCAAGAAATCGACGCTAGATAAATGAGGCTCCACTCATTTTTCACAAGTTGTGTTAATAATTTTTCAGTCACTAAATGTCAAGCAAAAAAACTTTTCTTAAAAATACACAATGGCATCGCATCCCAATAAATATAAAATTAAATTTGACAACTACCTAGTACCGTGATTACCCTCTGCGCAATTGGCAAAACTAACCCGACCAACATATCACCCTTTATTTACAACATATATATATAGGAATTCTCATGTCAGACCAAAACAACAGCGTTAAAGAAAAAGTACTTTTTGGCACGGATAAGAATCCGACCAATATCGAACCAGAAAAGCTGACCCTTGACAGCAAGATACAGTTTCGCTGTCACCCCGGTGTTTCCTGTTTCACAGCCTGTTGCGGCAACATCAATATTGTTCTGACCCCCTATGATATCTTATGCTTACGCAAACGAATCGGCATCGACTCAGATGAGTTTCTTCTGCGCTACACAAAACCATTTTATCTTGAAAAAACTGATATGCCGGGGGTACAGATTCACCTGACCGAGGAAGGAAGATGTCCATTTGTCACCGATGAAGGTTGTCTTGTATACACTGACCGTCCTTCAGCTTGTCGCTATTACCCCATTGGCATGGCTAATTTCCACGAACGATCAGAAAATCCAGAAGATGACCCAAAAGAAAGCGAGAGATTCTTTTTTAAAGTGAAAGAATCCTACTGCAAGGGGCATGAAGAAGATAAACACTGGACTGTTCGAGAGTGGCGCGCCGACCAGGGAGTCGACTATCGTGACGACATTAATAGACCATGGATGGAACTGGTAATGCGCCGCAAGTCTTTCGGACATCAGGCAACATTGAGCGAACAGGCCCAGAAGATGTTCTTCATGGCCAGCACCAACCTTGAAAAATTTAAAGATTTTATTTTCAAGAGCTCCTTTTTAGATACTTACGAGATCGACCAAGAAACATTGGACAAAATCAAGAACGACGACATCGAACTATTGAAGTTTTCGTACCTGTATCTCGCCTCTTCTCTCTTTGGCACCAATGACCTTAAAATCAGGGATGAAAAACTCCAGGCCAAGATCGCCGCAATGCAAGAGAAACAGGGCAGCGCAGAAGCCAACGCTGAAGAGACCTATAAAGCACTATTAAAAGACCGGGATGACCTGCAAAAGACATTTGAAAATCAGAAGAAGAAATAGTTGGCTGTTAGCTATAAGCCATTAGCCTTTATTTGCTAATGGCTTATAGCTAATTCACAATTCACCCACTTCATCAAGCAACCTGACGGCGCCAACCACTCCTAAAGGGATGCACATGAATTGCAGAAATGGAATCGCCAGTACACAGAGAAGCCCCACACCAAAACCAAACATCAGGGCAAAATACTTGAACACTGTTTGCCGCTGTCTTGAGAAATCATAGCGTTTACGCGTAAAAACGTAGCCGGTATACTCTGTTACCAGAAAAAACACCGTCCAGCCCACCGACAATATCGGGTATAACGCGCTGCCCAACACAGGTATCAGGTGAAGAAACAGTAGGAGAAGCATTCCTACCAGAAAAACTCCTATTTTTTTACTTTCCACCACCAACGTCCGCCTGGCATCCAGCAGCATAACAGAAAATAAAAATGGCTCCTCGCTTACCTTGCCGGTAAGTATCGATGCAGTTCGCTCACTCAACACATCATTGAATGGCGAGGCGATCAAACTTCCAACCACCGCAAAACTAAAAAAAACCAACACAAAAACAACAAGAATTGCCACGGCAATCATAAGGTAATTCAGGATAAGCCAATACCACGCCTCACCCTGAGGAACCTTTGACATAACCAGGCTGAAGATAGAATTCAAACCAAAATAAACCACTAAGCTGAAGGTTACGGTGTTGATCAAGAAAGGCAGAATAATAAATTTATAAAGTGCTGGGTTTTGCCGGACAAAACCAAAGGATCGAAAAGGGCATAAAAAGCCGTAGACAAACTTACTAACCGGATTTTTTGCAGCAATCGTTGTCATTGTTACCGGTTCATCCTCTTGATATTCAAAACAATTTCACCAATTGGTAGTAAATATTCGGTTTGCCCTGAAAGGGCCAGAACATACCAGCCCAGGGCAACGCCCTGGGGACTGGAATAGTACAGATAGCCCTGAAAGGGCGTGACATCTAAGCTGACCCTGCCGGTTTTAAGCCT